>NZ_JBGLYU010000037.1:0-62239 GCF_047304235.1 Variovorax sp. Varisp36 | reverse complement strand
GCCGCGGCGGACGTGCAAATCTTCCACCGCCAGTGCACGCCGGACTGCCCCCGGTATTTCGCCCCCTTCCGGGGGGAGGGCAGGGGTGGGGGCAAGCGGCGCATCCATCGCTCATGGCATGTTCGGCGCCGTCAACCCCCAATCCCCACCTTCCCCCAAAGGGGGAAGTGGCGAGAAGGGCTATTCGATCGTCGCGCCCGAGGCTTGCACGATCCCCTTCCACTTCTCGTAGTCGGTCTTCAGCAGCGCGCCGAACTGCTCCGGCGTCGTGCTTTGCGGCTCTGCGCCCTGGGCAATGATGGCCGCCTTCATTTCGGGCGTGGCCAGTAGCTTGTTGATCGCTGCATTCAGCGTGGCGACGACGTCCTTGGGCGTGCCGGCCGGCACGAAGACGCCGTACCAGGTGCTCACGTCGAAGTCCTTGTAGCCCAGCTCGGCCACGGTGGGCGTGTCGGGCAGCGAGGTGCTGCGCTTGGCGGAGGTGACCGCCAGCGGGCGCAGCTTGCCGGCCTTGATCTGGGCCATGGCCGAGGGCACCGACGACACCATCAGGTCGACGTTGCCAGCGAGCACGTCCATCATGGCCGCGTTGGAGCCCTTGTAGGGCACGTGGCGCATCTTGATCTTGGCGGCGCCGTTGAAGATCTCGCCGGCCAGGTGGATGGTGGTGCCGTTGCCTGGCGAGCCGTAGGTGACCGTGTCGGGCGCGGCGCGCGCAGCCGTGACCACGTCGTTCAGCGTCTTGAACTTCGAGTTGGCCTGCGTGACGATCACCACCGGCGTGTAGGCCACGTGGGCTACGGCGGTCAGGTCCTTCACCGGGTTGTAGCTCAGGTTCTTGTAGAGCCAGGGCGCGACGACCATGTTGTCCTTCTGGCCCATCACGATGTCGTAGCCCGTGGGCGCGGCGCGCGCGGCCTCGGCAATGCCGATGGTGCCGCCGGCACCTGCGCGGTTGTCAGGCACCACGGTCCAGTGGTTCGCCTCGGTGAGCTTCTGGGCCACGAGGCGCGCCAGGATGTCGGTGCCGCCTCCGGGCGGGAAGGGCACGATCATGCGGATGGGCTTGGCGGGGTAGGACTGCGCCTGTGCAGCCGTGGCAAAGGCCAGGGGAAGTGCCAGCGCGAGGGCCAGCGAGCGGATGAGTTTGCGGATCATGGGGTTGTCTCTGTATGGGGACGAATCGGGTTGCAGACTTGAGGCCTCGTCGGGCACTGCACCGGGGTGCAGTGTGCCGGAAGCGGAGCCGCAGGGTTTTCGTGGTTCGCGAAGGGCCTCTTCTCGGGCTGCGGCGGCTCCGCAACGTGCATTGCTTCACGAATTGCGCACGTGCGCACGCGATGGCTACTTTGGGTGCTTTCGGGGTGGCCAGAGCGAGTTACATAATCCAACAAAACGGCCCCCCCAGACCCTGAGGGCGGCCAATCAGGGAGTCTCATGTTCATCTTCGATCGTGCGAGTGCGCGTGCTCGCCCGCGCCCGTGAAAAGGCGCGTCACCCTCCGCTCGCCCTTGGGCGACGCGTTGCAGTTCCATCGCCTGGCCGGGCGCGAAGCGCTGCACCAGCTCTTCGAATTCGACGTCGACTTGCTGGGCCACAGCAACGCCATCGACCCGAAAGCCCTGCTCGGCAAGACGGCCACCGTGGCGATGGAAACCGAGCGCGGCGACCTGCGTTATCTCGGCGGCATCGTCACCTGCTTCGGCCTGATCGAAGAAGACGCGCGCCAGTCCTTCTACGAGATGAAGCTGCGCCCATGGCTGTGGCTGGCAACACGTCGGAGCGACTTCCGGGTCTTCCAGGGCAAAACCGTCCCCGACATCCTCACCGAAGTGCTCGACAGCTACGGCTACCCCATCGAGAAGAGGCTCAGCCGCGAATACCGGTCGTGGGACTACTGCGTGCAGTATCACGAAAGCGATTTTTCGTACATCTCGCGCCTGTGCGAATTGGAAGGCATCTACTACTACTTCAGGCACGAAGCAGAGCGGCACGTGCTGATGTTCGCGGACGACATCGCCATCTCCCACGATCCGTTGCCCGGAGGCGATACCGTGCGCTTCCACCCGCTGGAGAAAGCGGGCATGACCGGAGGTGGCTCAAGTCCGAGCGAGCGCATCTATGAATGGCAGTCCGGCGAAGAAATCCGCCCGGGGTTTCATTTCACCAACGACCACGACCCCCTCAAGCCCAGGGCGGACCTTTCCAACCAACGTCAAATGCCCGCAGGCCATGCCCATGACTCCTTCGAACTGTACGAATGGCCTGGTGGCTACAAGCAGCACAACGACGGCGAAGCCTACGCGCGCATCCGTACTGAAGAACAGTTGAGCGAGCGCAGTGCTGCGAGCGGGCATTCCAACAGGCGCGATCTGGCGCCGGGCCACACCTTCCAGCTCGCCAGCCACCCGAGGGAAGACCAGAATCAGAAATACCTTCTGACCGGCGTCGAGTACGAGCTGCAGGAAAATCTTCAAGCCAGCGAAGGTGCCGACGCCTCCGAAGGCTCCGTTCAGCGCTTCGCCTTCAAGGCGCAGCCCGTGGCTTACGCATGGCGACCGCCGCGCACCACGCCCAGGCCGCGCACACGTGGCCCGCAGACGGCCATCGTGGTCGGCCCGGAGAACGAAGAAATATGGGCCGATCGGTACGGCCGCGTCAAAATCCAGTTCTACTGGGATCGTCTGGGTCAGCGTAACGAGAACTCCAGTTGCTGGGTGCGCGTGGCCATGTCTTGGGCCGGCGCGACCTTCGGCACCGCGGCCTTGCCGCGCATCGGCCAGGAAGTCATCGTCGATTTCCTGAGCGGCGATCCGGACTACCCCATCATCACAGGGCGTGTGTTCAATGCCGAGAACATGCCCGCGTGGCACCTGCCCGATCAGAAGAACCTCTCGGGCATTCGCAGCCGTGAACTGAGCCCAGAAGGCAGTTCTGGCGGGACGCGTGGCAATCATCTGGCGCTGGACGACCATCCCGGAAAAATCCAGGCCCAGCTCAAGAGCGATCACCTCAGCAGCAGCCTGAGCCTGGGCCACATCGGCCGCATCGACGACACGGCCGGCCGCAAAGACGATCGAGGCCAGGGCGCCGAACTGCGCACCGATGGCCATGCCGCGGTGCGCGCAGCCAGGGGCCTGCTGCTCACCACCGAGACACGGCCCCATGCGCAGGGCCACATCACCGATCTGGGCGAAACGGTCGCGCGCCTGACGGCCGCGCGCGATCTGCATGAACGCCAGAGCCAGACCGCCCAGCAGGCCAAGGCGCACGGGGCGGGCGATCAGGACGCCGTCACCCAAGCGCTGAAAGAACAGAACGACGCCATCAAGGGCAGGGGTGGTGACAGGCAGGAGGGCCGGTTTCCGGAGCTCGACGAACCCCATCTGGTGATCGCCAGTGCGGCGGGCATCCAGAGCACGGCGGCAGGCGCCACGCACATCGCCAGCATCACCCACAACGCATTGAGCAGCGGTGGCCACACCAGCATCAGCGCGGGCAAGAGCTTCCTGGCCAGCGTGAAGGAAGCCGTGCGCCTGTTCGCCTACAAGTCCATCCGCCTGACTGCGGCGACCGCCGGCATCGACATCGTCGCCCTGCAAAACAGCATCAACCTCCTGGCGAAGCTCGACATCAAGCTGGAGGCCGAAAAGATCAGCATCACCGCCAAGGAAGAGATCCTGATCAACGGGGGCAGCAGCTTTACCAGGTGGAACGCCTCGGGGATCGTGCATGGCACCCGCGGGCTTTGGCGCGAGCATGCGGGGGTCCACAGCTTTGCGGGGCCTATGAGTATGGAAAAACTTCTGCGGATGCAAGGCGTCGGTCACGACGACAAATACAGCGTTCGCTTCGCCCCTCTTGGCAGCGACGAAGTCTTCAAGCATGTGGAAATGGCAGGGCTGCCTTACAAAATCCTTGACGAGCGGCAAGCCATCACGGCCGAAGGGATCATTCCGGACGACGGACGACTTCCAAGAATCACCTTCGAGACGCCCGACGAGGCGACGCTGATCGTGGGCGAAGAGACGTGGGACTGGAACCCAGTTCCCACGATTCGCACGCGGCAGAGCGATCCCAATACCGCCGAAATAGAAAGCCAGGAGGCCGTCGAGAGCGATGGCGTGGACGACGGCTTGGACACCATCGAAAACTCAAAGTACGCCCAATCAGGAGTCGGTTCTGGCCTCAACCATTTTCTTTCTGAATCGGCGGTGGAAGCCCATCTGAATGGACTGGCCTGAGTTCTTGGATATGACATGTCAAAGCTGATATCCGCTACCTATCACCCCAACATCGAAGTCGCAGAGTTCATCTGTGAGGATGGCCGCCATTTGCTGCGCTCCGGTGGAACACTGCCATGGCGAATCAACAACCCCGGCGACTTGACGGCTCGAATGGTAGGTGGCGCGCCCGCCCCCAAGAAGGCCAAAGGCTATGTCGGGTTTGCCACGACCAAGTCCGGCAGAACCTTCCTGATCTTTCCCGATGAGGATTCCGGGCGGACAGAGCTGAAGGCAAACCTGAAACGCTTGCACGGCGATCGAACCATCCCCGAAGCCATTCCTGTCTATGCCCCCAAGGGGGAAAACAACACGGAAAAATACGCAAACGACCTGCTCCGCACGAGCGGCATTCCGGCCGACCGGAAGCTCAGCGAATGCACCGACGCCGAGCTCGAAAAGATAGTGGACAGCATCTCGGAAATCGAGGGCTACCACGCCAAGCCTGAAACCCGCAAGGAAACATGGGTGGTCGTGAGCACGATCAACGCCACCAATGGCAGCCAGCCCTTGCCCGACACGGAAATCATCCTGCAAAGAGGAAGCAGGGAGGAAAAGGTCAAATCCGATGCCACAGGCCGCTTCCCGTTGGTGATCCATCCTTCGGACAAGGCCGCTGTGCACGTCAAGGTCACAGACCCGAAGACCAAGGAGCCCGTGAAGGTCGGGACGATTCAAGGCGACACCGGGCAGGACTTCAATCTTCTGGCGAAGTTCAGAAAATGGAAAGGTGTCGCTGGGTCGGAGAAGATCAACAGTTCCACGCTGGACCAGAAGAAGCCGATGAGCTACGTGGTGCAGCCCGGAGACAGCCTGGGAAAGATCGCGAAGCTGTATCGCACCAGCGTTGCCGCAATCAAGGATGTCAACGAGTTGAGCAGCGACCGGATCTATCCTGGCGAAGTGCTGCTGATTGGTGGGAGGGGCAAGGAGCCTAGCGCAGCACAGTCGGCTTCAATTTCCACCGCACCAAAAGCTGCATCAGCAAGCACGCCACTAATTCCGAAAGCCCGACCTCGTGCTGCTCCGCCAGCAGCGCCTATTCCGTCAAGCACGCAACCCTCGGATTCGGAACGATCCAAGGAGGGAACGGGAAAGGTCTTGGCACTGATCAATCCGTGGCCTGGGCGAGCGCCGTGGATGCCTATTGCTATTGCCGAAGCCAAGCTTAGATACGGTAAGCAAGAAGACGTATTGGAAAATGAGATTGACTATCACGTGGAAATTGGAGATGGCTCAAAATCTATGTCCGCAGTGGCGTGGTGCGCTGCATTTGCCAACTGGTGTCTATCAAAAGCAAATTTTCCCGTTGACAATATAAGTTTTCGAGATCATCGGGCCATCATGGGGCGGGCACATGGATTTTATGAAATCAATGAAAAGGAAAAGATTCGAAACCCCCTGTTTGTCGAGCTGGCGAAGCCAATATATGGTGCGATCTCGGTTGCAACATCAAGGAGCGGGCACGGTTACCACGTTGGATTTGCCTACGGAAAAGAGGGCGAAGAAAATCTCATCTTGCTGGGAGGAAATCAAGATGATCGGATCAAATTTTCCCCTTTTAATAAGGATGCAACTCAGGTGGTGAAGGTAATTGGCAAAGACGGGAAAATAAAAGAGAAAAAGATAAAATGTTCTAGCTATTTGAGATATTTTGTGCCTGTATCTTACTATGAGCAGGCAAAAAAAGATCTCGAAAACCCGGGGATCGAGAGGATGGATGTCGATGCATTGAATAAATTCATTGGAGTTCCTCCTCGTACGAAAAAGGAAATCAAAACCAAAACCAAAACCAAATAAAGGATGGGAGAAATGAAATTCAATTGGTGTAATGCGCTCAAGCCTGCGGGTGTTGCGGCTTTGTTTTTGCTTTCGACAACTTCATTCGCAGGATTTAGGGATGATCATTTTATTGCCTGGGTTAATCTGGGAGGCGTTGATGATCAAGAGATCACCAGAAAAATAGATGATTTTGCAAATGGTGATCGCATAGATTTGGTTTGTAATATTAATTGGAAAAACAATGATTCGATATTGTATGTAAAAACCCGCCCCGCCGGTATAACGGATGAGCTGGTTCGAAAAGTATTCCTCAAGAGAGATGAATCTTCTTTTTTAAAATTGAGCAATGCATTGCGTTCATTTAGAGATGTCGACGCTAATGTGCGTCATGGGCTTGATGGGGTTGTTTTTTATTCTGGGGGGCGCGCTCCTCGTATGATGAGTTTTACTACGGGGGAGAGGCGTATCAAGATCCGCCCCATAGAATTGAAATCCTCATCGGAGACAAAAGATGTCGAAGATGCTTTTTGTGCGGTCCTTCCTTCCATAGTTCGTGCCCCATGAAATTTTTGATTGTCAAATTCTCAGCTTTGCGCCATCTTTAATTGATGGAGGGGTTCTGATGAATGGAGAAGTAAAATATTAAGATTGGCATGGGAGGTTGAATGCAGGTATGGAGATATAAATCCTTGCGCAGGGCGATTCATTTTGGGATTTTAGTGCTGCAGAGATTGCCGTGGCACGCAATGGTGTTTCTTCTTTTGCTTTTGAAGACCCCATTGATTTTTGCGGGATATGCCGGTGGTCCATACGTATTGTGGGTAAATCTTGATCACTCCTCCGGCAAGGAATGGGTCGATGGAGTCATTGCCAATTTCGCTACAAGTAAGCCAGTTGGCTGTGCTGGAGAGTGGAAGATGGGGGATTCATTGCTGTATATGAAGAAACGCCCTCCGTTGATCAACAACGAATTGGTTGAAGATGTTTTTCTGAGAAAAAACAGGGATCAAAAGAAGCAGTTGAACTTGGCGTTAAAAAGTTATCGAGATATTGATTTCCGCCACCACGATGGCCTTGATGGAGTCATTGTGTATACCTCCGAAGGTGGCGCGAAAATGATGAGTCTGACAACAGGGAAGAATAAGATTGAATCTGTGGCTGTCGCGTCGCATGGCAATTCCCCCGTGAAGGAGGATATAGAGAATGCATTCTGCGCGCTCCTGCCTCCAATAACTCGCGCCCCTTAAGATATTAAAAGATGAGGCTGAAATTGCCTTCGGTTCTTTCAAGGTGGGGTGTGAGATTTGCATATCTTCTGTTTTTTTGGTTTGAGCACCTCTGTTATTGCCGGATCGGTTGGCGGTCCAAACGTTGTTTGGGTGAATCTCGATCCATCGGCTGACGCGATGAGTAATTGGTTCGCGACGTCTTTCTGAGGAAAAAATCCTCAGAAAGAAAACGCTTGAGTTTCGCGCTCAAAGAATACAAGGATGCCAAGGCATATGATGGTTTCGATGGCGTTATTGTTTATTTCAGATCAGCCAATTCCAAGATGATGCGTTTGACGACTGGGAGGGGAAAATGGAAGAATTCGCTCTATCAATAAATGGCGCAACGCCTAAGAAGCAGGACATTGAAGATGCGTTTTTCGTTCTTTTACCGCCCATAACTCGCCTGCCGTAGGATCCGCTCAACTTCAAATTGGAGTGGCATTCCAAGAAAGCAAAACGCTGCTGCGGTTTCGTACTTCTTTCTGACGGCCTTACTGCGCGAACCGCCCATGCTTGTAGAGTTGGCGCAGAACCCATGAAATCCCGGTTGCTCCGCGGGGGCGCGAGCAGATAGCGCGGTATTGACATGCACTGCCGCGAGGCAAATACTTCACCGAATGGTTGAGTATTTTTGGCTCGCCCGCCGCGCGTCCGTCGCGCAATGGGCTTCACAGGAGACTCCCATGCTCGGAAACATCAACGCCGTGGCCAACCTCGCGGTGAAAGACCTGGCCGTGGCGCGCCGCTTCTACGAAGGCACGCTGGGCCTGACGCAGGTCGATGCGCAAGGCGAGGAGGTGATCGTCTATCGCAGCGGCACTACGCGGATCAACGTCTACCGCTCCTCATTTGCCGGCACCAACCAGGCCACGGCCGTGACCTGGTCGGTCGATGGCGATATCGAGCGGCTCGTGGCGGCGCTCAAGGCCAAGGGCGTGCGCTTCGAGCACTACGACATGCCCGGCATGAAGCTCGAAGGCGACATCCATGTCATGGACCACATGAAGGTCGCCTGGTTCAAGGACCCGGACGGCAACATCCTCAACCTGATCAACGGCTGATGAGGATGCCGCGCCCGGACCCGGTTCAGCCGAAGTTCTTCGCCGCGAAGTCCCAGTTCGCCAGCTTGGCCAGGAAGGTCTCGACGAACTTCGGGCGCAGGTTGCGGTAGTCAATGTAGTAGGCGTGTTCCCACACGTCCACCGTCAGCACCGGGGTGTCGCCGGTGGTCAGCGGCGTGCCCGCGGCGCCCATGTTCACGATGTCCAGCGAGCCGTCGGCCTTCTTCACCAGCCACGTCCAGCCCGAGCCGAAGTTGCCCACGGCCGACTTCACGAAGGCTTCCTTGAACGCGTCGTAGCTGCCCCACTTGGCGTCGATGGCCTTGGCCAGGGCACCGGTCGGAGCGCCGCCGCCCTGGGGCTTCATGCAGTTCCAGAAGAAGGTGTGGTTCCAGATCTGTGCGGCGTTGTTGTAGATACCGCCGCTGGACTTCTTGACGATCTCCTCGAGCGTCATCGATTCGAACTCGGTGCCCTTCTGCAGGTTGTTGAGGTTCACCACGTAGGCGTTGTGGTGCTTGCCGTAGTGGTATTCGAGGGTTTCCTTCGAATACTCGGGCGCCAGTGCGTCGAGGGCGTAAGGCAAGGGAGGGAGCATGTGTTCCATGGTGGGTTTCCTTTGGTGGTGATGAAAAAAATCAGGTGCCCTGCCTGGGGCTGACCTGGTAGGCGCAGCGCCGCGCGCCCGCGAGCACGTGCTCGACGCGGCTGACGCTCACGTCGGGCCCCAGCACCGCGTCGAAAAGCTGCAGTTCGCTGCGGCAAAAGCCCGTGCAGGCCTGTGCCGCGGTGCAGATGGGGCAGTGGTTCTCGATGAAGAGGAAGCCGTCGCCCTCGGGCCGGAACTCGGCCATGTAGCCTTCGCGGCTGCGAATGTCGGCCAGCCGCTCCAGCCGCGTCTGGAGGCTGCGCGCGCCGCGCAGGGCCTCGGCGTAGTTGGCGCGCATGGTGTCTTCGCGCGCGGCGATGAGCTGGTCCATGCCGGTGTTTCCGAACACGCGGATCACGGCACTGATCATCTGCACCGTCATCTCGGCATGCGTGTCGGGAAAGCGCTTGTGGCCTTCGCCGGTGAGCCGCCAGATCTGCGTCGGCCGCCCGCGCCCGCCGGGGCGGCTTTGCGCATCGACCAGGCCGTCGGCCTCCAGCTTGACCATCTGCTGGCGCACCGCTTCCACCGTGACCTTCAGCACCTTGGCGATGTCGGGAATGCCGAGTGCCCCGCGCGTCTTGAGCGTGGACAGGATGCGGTCGGCCGGCTGGTGCGGCAACCAGGCGGGCTTGGCGTCGATGGGCGTGGGCATGGACGGCTTCGTGAGGGATGCGCAGGATCGACCTGCCATTTATCAAGCAAACGCTTTGATTATTGAGCAAGGCCGCGAACGCTGTCGAGGACTGCGGCGCGATGACCTCGGCAGGCCGCGGGGCTATCGGGGACGGGGGCGCGTTTTTACGTTTTCTTTATGCGGCCCCACGGACTCTGTTCCCCGTTTTTATGCACCGCTGCCGAGACTGAAGGTCTTGAATTTCGCTGCAGGAGTTGATGAATGGACATCGTCTGGATGGGCGCCTTGGTGGCGCTGTGGGCCGTGGTGGGGGCCATGGTGGTCAGGCTGAACAGGCTCGATGCGCCGAAGAACCCGTCGAACAAGGCGTCGAACGCCGCCGATGGAGCCGCGTCGTGATCAGCCTCGAAGTTCTTTACGGCTTCGGCGCGTTGATCGCCGTGGTTCTTTTCGCGTACCTGGTGTTCGCGCTGATCTGCGCGGAGGAATTCTGAAATGACTTCTTCCGCCTGGGGCCTGCTGGCCCTTTTCCTGGTCCTGCTGGGACTGCTCGCGTGGCCGGTCGGCAAGTTCCTTGCCGCACTGTGCAACGAGCGCGTGCCGCGCTGGATGCAGCGCGTCGAGGCGCCGCTCTACAAGCTCGCCGGCACCAAGCCCGAGCAGTCGATGCACTGGCTGCGGTACGCCTTCGCGCTGCTGGCCTTCAATGCCATCGGCGCGATCTTCGTCTACGCCCTGCAGCGCCTGCAGGCCTGGCTGCCGCTCAACCCCGCGGGCATGGCGGCCGTGTCGCCCGACTCGGCCTTCAACACCGCGGTGAGCTTCGTCTCCAACACCAACTGGCAGGGCTACGGCGGCGAGTCGACCATGAGCTATCTCACGCAGATGCTCGGGCTCTCGGTGCAGAACTTCTTCTCCGCCGCCACCGGCATCGCGGTGGCCTTCGCGCTGGTGCGCGGCTTCGCGCGCCGCGGCGACGGCAAGGGTCTGGTGGGCAACTTCTGGGCCGACATCACGCGCGTCACGCTGTGGGTGCTGGTGCCGATCTCCTTCGTGCTCGCCGTGGTCTTCGTCGGCCAGGGCGTGATCCAGAACTTCGACGGCTACAAGGAGGTGAGCACGCTCGAAACCACCGCCTTCCAACAGCCGAAGAACGGCGCCGACGGCCAGCCCCTGAAGGATGAAAAGGGCCAGCCGGTGATGGAAGACGCCACCACCAAGACGCAGACGCTCGCCATGGGCCCGGTCGCTTCGCAGGAAGCGATCAAGATGCTCGGCACCAACGGTGGCGGCTTCTTCAACGCCAACTCGGCGCACCCGTACGAGAACCCGACGGCGCTGGTGAACCTGCTGCAGATGCTCGCCATCTTCCTGATTCCGGCGGCGCTGTGCTTCACCTTCGGCCACGTGGTGGGCGACATGCGCCAGGGCTGGGCCGTGCTCGCGGCGATGACGGTGATGTTCGTCGTTGCCGTGATGGTCATCACGCCCGCCGAGCAGGCCGGCAACCCGCTGCTGACTTCGCTGGGCGTCGACCAGATGCACGGCGCGCTGCAGGCCGGCGGCAACATGGAAGGCAAGGAAGTGCGCTTCGGCATCGATGCCTCCTCGCTCTTCGCCGCCATCACCACGGCCGCTTCCTGCGGTGCGGTCAACGGCATGCACGACTCGCTCACCCCGATGGGCGGCATGGTGCCGCTGGTGCTGATGCAGCTCGGCGAGGTGGTGTTCGGCGGCGTGGGCTCGGGCCTGTACGGCATGCTGATCTTCGCGATGCTCGCTGTGTTCATCGCCGGCCTGATGATCGGCCGCACGCCCGAGTACCTCGGCAAGAAGATCGAGGTGCGCGAGATGAAGCTGATCTCCATCGCCATCCTGGTGACGCCGATCCTGGTGCTGGCCGGCACGGCGGTGGCGGTGATCGCGGACGCGGGCAAGGCCGGCATCGCGAACCCCGGCGCGCATGGTTTCTCCGAAATCCTGTACGCGCTGACTTCGGCCGCCAACAACAACGGCAGCGCCTTCGCGGGCCTGTCGGCCAACACGCCGTTCTACAACGGGCTGCTCGCGCTGGCCATGTGGCTCGGCCGCTTCGCGATGATCGTGCCGGTGCTCGCCGTGGCCGGCGCGCTCGCGGCCAAGAAGCGCCTGCCCGTCACCAGCGGCACGCTGCCCACGCACGGCCCGCTGTTCGTCTCCTTGCTGATCGGCACCGTGCTGCTGGTCGGCTTGCTCAACTACGTGCCGGCATTGGCCCTCGGGCCGATCGTCGAACACCTCGTGCTCTGGAAATAAGGAGCGCACCATGACTGTCCACACCAAAACATCTCTTTCGCTGTTCGACGCAGCGCTGGTCAAGCCCGCCCTGTGGGGCGCCTTCGCCAAGCTGAATCCGCGCACCCAGTGGCGCAACCCGGTGATGTTCATCGTCTACATCGGGAGCATCCTCACCAGCCTGCTCTGGGTGCACGCGCTGAGCTTTCCCGGTGACACCGGCATGAAGCCCGCCTTCGTGCTGGCCGTGACCATCTGGCTGTGGTTCACCGTGCTGTTCGCGAACTTCGCGGAAGCCTTGGCCGAAGGCCGCAGCAAGGCGCAAGCGGCTTCGCTGCGCGGCCTGCGCAAGGACACCTGGGCCAAGAAGCTGCACGAGCCGCATCACGGCGCGCAGTGGCTGCCGGAGCAGGCGCCCAACCTGCGCAAGGGCGACGTGGTGCTGGTCGAGACCGGCGACGTGATTCCGCTCGACGGCGAAGTGATCGAAGGCGTGGCCTCGGTCGATGAAAGCGCCATCACCGGCGAATCGGCGCCCGTGGTGCGCGAATCGGGCGGCGACTTCTCGGCCGTGACCGGCGGCACCCGCGTGCTGTCCGACTGGCTGGTGGTGCGCATCTCGGTGAACCCGGGCGAGTCGTTCCTCGACCGCATGATCGGCATGGTCGAGGCGGCCAAGCGGCAGAAGACGCCGAACGAGATCGCGCTGACCATCCTGCTGATCGCGCTCACCCTCGTGTTCCTGATGGTCACGGTCACGCTGTTGCCGTTCTCCATCTTCAGCGTGGAGGCCGCGGGCGCCGGCACCGTGGTGTCGCTCACCGCGCTGGTCGCGCTGCTGGTGTGCCTGATTCCCACCACCATCGGCGGGCTGCTGTCGGCCGTGGGCGTGGCCGGCATGAGCCGCATGATGCAGGCCAACGTGATCGCCACCTCGGGCCGCGCGGTGGAAGCGGCTGGCGACGTCGACGTGCTGCTGCTCGACAAGACCGGCACCATCACGCACGGCAACCGCCAGGCCAGCGCATTCCTGCCCGCGCCTGGCGTGACCAAGTCGCGCCTCGCGCGCGCCGCGATGATGGCCTCGCTGGCCGACGAGACGCCCGAGGGCCGCAGCATCGTCGAGCTCGCGCGCCGCGAAGGCCTGGAGCCGACGCCGGTGGAGGGTGCCCGCTTCGTCGCCTTCACCGCGCAGACGCGCATGAGCGGCGCCGACCTGCCGGCCGCGCCGAACAGCCTGGACACCGACCCCGTGCTGCTGCGCAAGGGCGCGGTCGACGCGGTGCGCCGCCACGTCGAGGCCATCGGCGGCACGGCGGCGCCAGAGGTGCTTCGCGCGGCCGAGGAAACGGCGCGCCGTGGCAGCACGCCGCTGGCGGTGGCAGAGGGCAACCGCGTGCTCGGCATCGTCGAGCTCAAGGACATCGTCAAGACCGACATCAAGGAGCGCTTCGCCGAGCTGCGCCGCATGGGCATCAAGACGGTGATGATCACCGGCGACAACAAGCTCACGGCAGCAGCCATCGCCGCCGAAGCCGGCGTGGACGACTTCCTGGCCGAGGCCACGCCCGAGGACAAGCTCGCGCTGATCCGCCAGTACCAGTCCGAAGGCCGCCTCGTGGCGATGACCGGCGACGGCACCAACGACGCCCCCGCGCTCGCTCAGGCCGACGTGGCCGTGGCCATGGGCAGCGGCACGCAGGCCGCGAAGGAGGCCGGCAACATGGTCGACCTCGATTCCAACCCGACCAAGCTGCTGGAAGTGGTGGAGACCGGCAAGGCGCTGCTGATGACCCGCGGCTCGCTCACCACCTTCTCGATCGCGAACGACGTGGCGAAGTACTTCGCCATCATTCCGGCGATCTTCATCTCGACCTATCCGCAGTTGGGCGCGCTCAACGTGATGCGGCTGGCGAGCCCGTCGTCGGCGATCCTGAGCGCGGTGATCTTCAACGCGCTGGTGATCGTGTTCCTGATTCCGCTGGCGCTCAAGGGCGTGCGCTACCGGCCGGTGGGCGCCGCCGCGCTGCTGCGCCGCAACCTGGCCATCTACGGCCTGGGCGGCCTGCTCGTGCCTTTCATCGGCATCAAGCTGATCGACTGGCTGCTTGTCGCCGTGCATCTCGTCTGAGGAGTATTCCGTCATGAACAACAACATCGTCAATGGCAACGGCAATGGCAGCGAGGGCGGCATCGTCCGCCCCGCGCTCGTGCTCTTCGTGCTGCTGAGCGCGCTCACCGGCCTGATCTACCCGATGGCCGTCACCGGCGTCGCGAAGACGGCGTTCCCCGCGCAGGCGGACGGCAGCCTCATCGTGCTCGACGGCACCGTGGTGGGCTCCAAGCTCATCGGCCAGAACTTCAGCGATCCGAAGCACTTCTGGAGCCGCCCCTCGGCCACCGCGCCGCAGCCCTACAACGCGAGCGCTTCGGGCGGCTCCAACCAGGGGCCGCTCAACCCCGCGCTGGCCGATGCGGCGAAGGCGCGCGTGGAAGCGCTGCGCGCGGCCGATCCGGACAACACCGCGCCGGTGCCCGTCGACCTGGTCACGGCCTCGGCCAGCGGGCTCGATCCCGACATCAGCCTCGCCGCCGCTCAGTACCAGGCGGCGCGGGTGGCGCGCGTGCGCGGCATGCCGCTGTCCGAGGTCCAGTCGCTGATCGACAGGAACACGCAGAAGCCCCTGCTGGGCTTTCTGGGCGAATCGCGCGTCAACGTGCTGGCGCTGAACATCGCGCTCGATGCGGCTTCGGGTTCCTTCAGCCCTTCCACTGCGCGTTGAGGAGAAACAAACCATGGCTTATGCCGCTTACCGAGAACACCCCGGCGTGCCGAGAACGCACGCCCTCATGAACACGCAGGACAGCAAGGGCAACAGCCCGTTCTACGTGCTCGACGTCACGGTCTGCTGCGCCGACGCGCTGCGCGTGCGCCGCAGCATCGCCGGCTGCCCCGAGGCCGGCGTGGTGCGCTGCGAGCCGCTGCTGCATGCCTGCAGCTCGCAGGAAAGCGACGCGCCCTGCGTGTGCCTGATGATCCGCCTGCCGCTCGCGCGTTATGCCGACGTGCTGCACCGGCTGATCGAATGCGTGCCTTCGGGCGAGATCGGCCGGCTCGTGAGCTGGCGCGAACACCTCGCGCGCTGCGGCCTGCGCCATGGTCACTGACCTGTTGATGGCGCTGCTGGCCATGGCGGCGCTGTTCGTGCCGCCGGGCTTTGCCTGGTGGGTGCTGTCGCGCACCGCTCGGCGCCATGCAGGCCGCCGCAAGGATCGCCCGATGCGCTAACCTGTGCCGCCGATGAACGAAGTGCTCCGCCCCGATCCCGACGCGCTGCTCGCGCAGCTGCGCAGCGACGAGGCGCGCGCCCAGCGCGGCAAGCTGCGCATCTATTTCGGCGCCAGCGCGGGCGTCGGCAAGACATGGGCCATGCTCAGCGCCGCGCAGCGCGAGCGTGCCACCGGGCGCGACGTGCTGATCGGCGTGGTCGAGACCCATGGCCGCAGCGAGACCGCCGCGCTGCTCTCGGGGCTGGAGGCGCTGCCGCTGCGCGAACTGGACTACCGCGGGCGCACGCTCGCCGAGTTCGACCTCGACGCCGCGCTCGCGCGCAGGCCCGCCGTGCTGCTGGTCGACGAACTGGCCCACACCAATGCCCCCGGCTCGCGCCACGCCAAGCGCTGGCAGGACGTGCAGGAGCTGCTGGCCGCCGGCATCGAGGTGTGGTCGGCGCTCAATGTGCAGCATCTCGAGAGCCTCAACGGCACGGTCGGCGCCATCACCGGCGTGCGCGTGCACGAGACCGTGCCCGACACCGTGCTCGACGAGGCCGACGAGGTGGTGCTGGTCGACGTCACGCCCGACGAACTCACCGCGCGGCTCGCGGCCGGCAAGGTCTACCTGCCCCAGCAGGCCGAGCGCGCCGCGCAGAACTTCTTCCGCAAGGGCAACCTGATCGCCCTGCGCGAGATCGCGCTGCGGCGTACCGCCGAGCACGTGGAGGACGACGTGCGCGGCTGGCGCGTAGAGCAGTCGGGCCCGGGCGGCGCGGGCGCAAACGGCAAGGGCCCCGGCCTGCAGGCCTGGAACACATCGGGGGCGATCCTCGCGTGCGTCGGTCCGCACGAGGGCGCGGCGCAGACCGTGCGCACGGCCGCGAGGCTCGCGGGACAGCTCAACGTGCGCTGGCACGCGGTGTACGTCGAGACGCCCCGGCTGCAGCGGCTGGCCGCGGCGGAGCGCGACCGCATCCTCGCGGTGCTCAAGCTGGCGGAAGAACTGGGCGCGGCCACGGCCGTGCTCACCGGCTCCGACGTGGCCGAGCAACTCGCCGAACAGGCACGGCGGCTCAACTGCGCCACGCTGGTGCTCGGGCGCTCGCAGCCCGAGGCCGGCTGGCGGCGCTGGTGGCCCGCGAGGGCGGTGCCGCTCGCGCGCGCATTGGCGCAGCGCGCGCCGGCGCTCGACATCATGGAAGTGGCGCCCGCCGAAAGCTCGCGCCGCCTGTCGCGCGCGCCGCTGCAGGGCGCGAGCATCGACAGCGACGACCACGAGAAGGCGCCCATCTACTGGCCCGGCTACGCATGGGCGGCGGCCACCAGCATCGCGCTCACGCTGGCGTGCACGCCGCTGGTCGGCGTGCTGGAGCTGTCGAACATCGTCATGCTGTTCCTGCTCGGCGTGGTGGGCGTGGCGATGCGTTTCGGGCGCGGGCCCTCGGCACTGGCCGCCCTGCTCAACGTCGCGGCTTTCGACTATTTCTTCGTGCCGCCGCGCCTGTCGTTCGCGGTGAGCGACGTGCAGTACGTGCTGACCTTCGCGGTCATGCTCGGCGTCGGCCTGCTGGTGGGCCAGCTCATGGCGGGCCTGCGCTTCGCGGCCGGCGTGTCGACCAGCCGCGAGCGGCGCGCGCGCTCGCTGTTCGAGCTGACGCGCGAACTGTCCGCCGCGCTCGAAAGCTCGCAGGTGATCGCGCTCGGCGCCGCTGCCGTGCGGGGCCACTTCGGTGGCGATGCGCTCGTATTGGTGACCGATACATCCGATCAGCTGGTGCAGCCTTCCGACCCGCCTCAGGGCTTCGACCCGCAGGTCGCCGATTGGGCCTTCCGCCACGGCCAGCCGGCAGGACTCGCCACGGCCACGCTGGCCGCGCAGCCCTGGCACTACGTGCCGCTGCAGGCGCCGATGCGTGTGCGCGGCGTGCTCGCGCTGTCGCCCGCGCAGCCGCGCTGGCTGCTTATTCCCGAGCAGGCGCAGCAGCTCGACACGCTGGCGCGGCAGATCGCGATCGCGCTGGAGCGCGTGCACTACGTCGAAGTGGCGCAGCAGGCCGTGGTCGAGATGGAGTCGGAGCGCTTGCGCAATGCGCTGCTCGGTGCCATCTCGCACGACGTGCGCACGCCGCTCACCGCGCTGATCGCACTGGCCGAGTCGCTGCAGACCCTGCCGCCGGAGGAGCATGGCAACGCCGCGCGCGCCATCGTCGCGCAGGCGCACGAGCTGCATGCGCTGGTGAGCAACCTGCTCGACATGGCGCGGCTCGAAAGCGGCATCGCCGGCGGCGCGGTGAACCTGCGGCGCGACTGGCAGTCGGTGGAGGAAGTGGTGGGCTCTGCCATCCGCGCGGCGCGCACTTCGCTGGGCGGCACCGTGGTGCAGACCGCGCTCGACCCCGAGCTGCCGCTGGTCGAGTTCGACGCCGTGCTGATCGAGCGCGTGCTGGTCAACCTGCTGGAGAACGCCGCCAAGTACGGCGCGCCGCCCATCGTGGTCGGTGCGCGCGCCGAGCCCGGCACGCTGGTGCTCACGGTGCGCGATCACGGGCCCGGCCTGCCCGCCGCGCTGCTGGGCCACGAGCAGAAGCTGTTCGACAAGTTCACGCGCGGCGAGACCGAATCGGCCACACCCGGCGTGGGCCTGGGCCTGGCGATCTGCAAGGCGGTGGTGAGTGCGCACGGCGGTGAAATCGCGGCCGGCAACGCGCGCGACGGCGGTGCAGAATTCACGGTCACCCTGCCGCGCCGCGAGCCACCCGAGCCGGCCGAAGCCCAACTCTGACCCCATGCCAGCCCCCACCGCCATCGTGATCGAAGACGAGCCGCAGATCCGCCGCTTCGTGCGCGGTGCGCTCGAGGCCGAGGGCTGGGTGGTGCATGAAGCCGGCAGTTTGCGCGACGGGCTCGCCGCAGCGGGCACGCGCCAGCCCGACCTGCTGGTGCTCGACCTGGGGCTGCCCGATGGCGACGGCGTTTCGCTGATCCGCGACGTGCGCGGCTGGTCGGCCGTGCCGATCATCGTGCTGTCCGCGCGCAGCGACGAGGCCGACAAGATCGCCGCGCTCGACGCGGGGGCCGACGACTACCTCACCAAGCCCTTCGGCACAGGTGAACTGCTGGCGCGCGTTCGCGCCAACCTGCGTCGTCCGCGTGCGGTGGGCGGCAGCGCGGACGAGGCGCCCGAGGCGCTGTTCCGCTTCGGCGAGATCGAGCTCGACCGCGCCGCGCGCCTCGTCCGTCGTGCGGGCACCGAGGTGCACCTGACGCCGACCGAATACCGCCTGCTGTCGGTGCTGGTCGCCAATGCAGGCCGCGTGTTGACGCAACGCCAGCTATTGCGCGAGGTGTGGGGCCCGTCGCACACCGGCCAGAGCCACTACCTGCGGATCTACATGGGGCATCTGCGGCAGAAGCTCGAAGACGATCCGGCGCAGCCTCGGCATCTGCTGACCGAGACGGCTGTGGGGTATCGGCTGGTTGTTTAGCTCTCGGGTGCGTGCGTTCAGGGCGCAACGTTCAAACAGCAACACCCTTGTTCGGATTCAGCAAGAACTTCTCCCCCGTAGCCTGCTTCCCATAAACCCCGATCGCATCGAGCTGCAGCGCCTCGACCAGCGAAACCTCACGCGTGTACCTGCTCGCGAACGTGGTCTTCAGCTCCGCGACGACGCGCGCCTTCAAACGCTTGGTGCCTTCGTCGCCGAGCTTCCCGAGGAACGGGAACAGCAGCCACCCGCCCATGCCCCACGCCATGCCGAAGTTGCGCACGAACTCGGTCGGGCTGCGGTCGAGGCCGCCGTAGATGTACACCTGCTTGTGCGTGGTCGAACCGTAGCGGCTGTATTCCTTGGCCGTGCGGTTGATCGCGGCTTCCATGCAGCCGAGGATCTGCCCGGCGAGCTTGCCGCCGCCGGTGGCGTCGAAGGCCAGCGTGGCGCCGGTCTCGACCAATGCCTGCGTCAGGTCTTCGAGGAAGGTGGGCGAGGTCGCGTTGCACACATACTTCGCGCCCAGGCCGCGCAGCAGGTCTTCCTGCTCCTGCTTGCGCACGATGTTGACGAGCGCGATGCCGTCCTTCTGGCAGATCTTGTTGAGCATCTGGCCCAGGTTCGACGCGGCGGCCGTGTGCACCAGCGCCTTGTGGCCTTCCATGCGCATGGTCTCGACCATGCTCAGCGAGGTGAGCGGATTGACGAAGCACGACGCGCCTTCGGCCGGTGTGGTGCCTTCGGGCAGTTCCATGCACTGGGCAGCGGCGAGGCAGCGGTACTGCGAATACATCGCGCCGCCGATGGCCGCCACGGTCTTGCCGAGCAGCGCCTGCGCAGCCGGCGACGAACCGGCCTTGACCACCACGCCCGCGCCTTCGTTGCCGACCGGCAGCGACTGGTCGAGCCGCGCCGCCATGGCGGGAAGCGCGCGCTCGGGCACCGTGGCGGTGACGACCGGGCGCTCGGCGGTGCCCGAGGCCTTGGCGGTGCTCATGTCGGCCGCACCGAACAGCAGGCCGAGGTCCGACGGGTTCAACGGCGACGCCTCGACGCGGATCACGACTTCGTGGGCCTGCGGTTCGGGGATCGGGTCGTCGTGCAGCGAGAGTTCGAGTTCGCCGTTGGCGCGGATGAGGGAGCGGATTTGCAGTGCCATGGGAGGCCCCTTTTCAGACGGTTCGCAGATGGCCTGTGGCCACGGGGCGGCCAGTATAGGAGCGCGGTGCGAAAGCTGCAGGCGCCTTCAGGACACCACGGGAACCACCGGCGCATGGGCCAGCGCGTGGCGCATCCTCACCGGGTCGAGCCGCTCGATATAGCGCGGAATGTTGCGCCACAGCGTGTGGTAGCCGTAGCCGCCGCGCAGCATTTCGTTGCGTGCGCTGTCCTTGTCCCAGTCCTGCACCGCCATGCGGTAGACCGCCGCGATCACGCCGGTGCGGTCGGCGCCGTGCATGCAGTGGATGAGCACCGGGCCATGCTTCCCGGCCTCGCGGATCGCCACCAGCGCGCGCAGCACCTTGGCGTCGTCGATGGACCAGGTGTTGATCGGCACGCGCACCAGCCGGATGCCGGTGCCCGCGAACACCTTCCTGTCGTCGTTGAAGGAGCGCAGGCTCACCACGGTGCGGATGCCCAGCGACTGCAGCGCCGCCATGTTGGCGCGCCGCGGCTGCGCGCTGCGGTAGAGCGTGGGCGTGATGCGGTGCAGGTTCTCGACCTGCAGTTCGTCCAGTGGGTCGGCCCAGTGGCCGGGGCGCGGGTCGGCGATGCCTTCTTCCGCTGTTGCTGCTGCTGTCCAGTGCTTCTTCGTCATTGCTTTTTCTTCTTCTCGCGCCGCCAGTGCCGCGTCCCCAGGATCAGCGCCGCCACCGCGAGCCCGCCCCAGTAGTCGACCGGTGCGCCCCACACCCAGTGCTTGTGCCAGAACGCATCCACCGCATTGAAGCGCGCCCAGCCGAAGGCCGGGTTGATGATGAACCACAGGAAGTCTTCGCACACCCAGAACACGATGAGCCCCGCCACCGCTAACCCGACGTCGCGCCACGTCCAGCGCCCGTTGAAGGCCAGCGGCGAGAAGAACACCAGCGCCATGAAGGTGAACACCCAGGCGTGGTAGCCCGTCATCGCGCGGCCGCCCCAGAAGAGATCGAGCCAGATGCTGTTCTCGATGCGCCAGGTCGGCAGCGAGGTGGCCCAGCCCGCGCCGCCTTCGATCTGGATCTCGGCGTTGGCGAAGAAGAAGGCCATGACAGCCACCCAGGCGAGATAGCCGAGCGTGCGGGCCACGCCCGTCTTTTCGGCGGCGCCGCTCACGCCGTCGTTCCCGCCGGCGCAGCCAGCACGTGCTGCAGTACCGTGCGCGCGGCCTGCGGCTTGCCCAGCGCCCGGCTGCGCGAGGCCATGTGCGCGAGCTTGGCGGGGTCGGCCATCAGGCGCGCCACCTTGTAGTCGAGCCCGATGGCGTCGTAGGCGAGCCAGGCCGCGCCTTCCTCCATCAAGAAGCCGGCGTTGTGTTCTTCCTGCCCCGGAATGGGCGAGATCAGCAGCATCGGCTTGCCGAGCGCCAGGCACTCGGACACCGTGAGGCCGCCGGGCTTGGTCACGACGAGGTCGGCCGCGGCCATCATCTTGTGCATCTCGTTGGTGAAGCCGATGGCCACCACGCGGCCCGGGTGGCGCCTGGCCAGGGCTTCGAGCTTGCCGTGCGCTTCCACGTTGCGGCCCGCCACGGCGATGACCTGGAAGTTGCCTTCACCGCCGAGGCCGAGCACGCGCTCGACCATGCTCGCGAGGTCGCCGACCCCCGCGCCGCCAGACGCCATCAGCAGCACGGGCCGAGAAGGATCGAGGCCGAGTTCCGCCACGCAGGTGTGGCGTGCGAGCGCCGGCACATCGGGTTCGGAAAACGCCGGCATCACCGGAATGCCGGTGACGTGGATGCGGTCTGCAGGAATGCCGCGCGCGCGCAGGCGGAACGCCACCTCTTCGGTTGCGGCCAGGTAGCCGGCCATGCCCGGCACCAGCCACATGTTGTGCAGGTCGTAGTCGGTGATCTGCAGCCACACCGGGTAGTCGATGCGGCCGCGGTTGCGCTCGCGCATCAGCAGCTCGGCCGGCAGGAAGTGCGTGCAGACCACGGCATCGGGCTTCTCGCGGCGAATCTCCTTCACGAGCGCGCCGGTGCTCAGCCGTTCGATGCCGCGGCGCAGGCGTTGCGAGGGCGCGTGGTGCGGCGTGGTGTCGGTGCGCTGGTGCAGGTACGACCACAGCTCGGGTGCGCGGTTCACGAGCTGGATGTACCAGTCGGTGTAGACCTTGCGGAAACCGCCGGCCACGTGGGCCATCGCGTCGATGTGGACCGCTGTGCAGGGCGGGGCGAGGGACTGGGCGGTGGCGGCAAGCGCCTGTGCTGCACGCACGTGGCCGTTGCCGGCGCTCACGCTGAGGATCAGGAGTTTGGTCATGAAATCCGGAAGTTGCGCGGATTATGGCGATGCCTTGTGGCACTTGCTGCGGTCTTCGGGGCCTGTGCACACGCCCCGAAAGACCGCGCCTCAGAGCGGCGCCCGAGAGGTAATGAACTGATTCACCCCAATGGCCGCCCGCTCCCGAACAGCCTCAAACGTAGTGCTCTCGACGATGCGACCGTTCTCGAACACCGTCTGCAGCAGATCGCTCTGCCCCGCCGAGAGCGCCTCTTCGCGCAATGTCTGCACCTCGCCGCGCGCGTTCTTCACCAGCGCGAGCCGTCCCTTCTTCGAGGCCTTGCCCACATCGCCCACCGGCGACTTGTACACGTCGCGCCACTCGCCGTTCACCTGCATGGCGGAGGACTTCATTGCCCACTGCATCGTGTCGCGGTTGACCTGCTGCAACAGCCCGCCGCCCATGCCGAAGGAGATGTTCTCCGTCGAGAAACCGTTGTGGAAGAAGTTCGACAGGCACAGCCGCAGCGAGTCGAGGTTCACGCCATCGCCCTGGATGATGCGCACGTTGTTCAGCACGCGAAAGCCCTTGGCATTGGTCGTCGTACCGAAGCGCTCGGCCAGGATCTGCGCCACCTTGAGCGTGGTCTCGGCCGGGTCGCCCGAGTCGGGCCGCACCACCAGCGTCGCGCCCGAAGCCACCACCTTCGCCTTCAGCTCGCCGCCCCAGATGCGCGCGCAGGCGTTGAAGATGTCGTAGCTGTCGCTCACCACCGCGAAGGTCGCGCCGGGCTTGCCGAACTGGTCGACCATGTTGCTGTACGCGTCGGCTTCGTGCTCCCGGCCCCAGCCCGTGATGGTGCTGTGTTCCGCGGCTGGAATCGAGAAGCCCGCCACGTCGCAGTCGTAATACCGGCGCGCGGCCACCAGCGCGGCCAGCGTGTCGGTGCCCATGAAATTCACCAGGTGGGCCATGCCGCCGAGCGCGGCCGATTCGAGGCTCGACACGCCGCGCGCGCCGAAATCGTGCAGCCTGAAGGCGATCTGCCCTTGCGGGTCGTCGCAGGTCGCCTCGAGGTACCGCAGCAGCGTGGTGCGCGCGGCGGCCGAGAGGGTTGCCACCGTGGTCGGATACCAGATGGCGCGCAGCAACTCGGTCTCGAGGAAGCTCGTGACCCAGAAGAACTCGGGGTCGGTGTTCTCGATGGTCGCGAGCACGTTGTGCACCGGCAGCACGCTGCCCTCGGGCACCGCGCGGATGCGCACCGGCATCAGCCCGCCATGCTTCTCGATCAGGCGCAGCCAGCCTTCGCGGTTGAAGGGCTCGCCGTGCACTGCCATGAGTGCTGCGGCTTCCTCCACGTCGGCCAGCGTCACGGGCGTCTGCAGGTATTCGCGCAGGTAGGCCTGCAGGCCGAAGAAGAGGGAGTGGCTGAAGATGCCGCCGCGCGATTCGATGTAGCTGTACACCGTCTGCGTGCCGGGCGGGTACTGCATCCAGTGCGACACCTTGTAGGAGTCGGTGCGAAGCAGCAGGTTGTTGCCCAGGGGCGTGGAGGTGAGATTGCGGTTCATGTGTGAAAGCTCCTTTCACTGTGGCGCCCGTCAACCGGGGCCGTTCTTGCTGACAAAGCCTGGTCGTTCAGTTCTTGCCCAGGCCACCCAAAAAATGATTCGCGATGAAGAAGTGGTCTTCGTAGATGCGCTCCTGCATGTCGAGGAACTCGGCGATGGGCACCCAGCGCACCTCGGCCGCATCGTCGTCGGCGCGCACCTCCGACAGGCCTGTCCACTGGTTGTGCGCCAGCTCGAAGAAGAAGCCATGCGTGATGGTGCGCCCGCGCTGCGAGCGGTCGGGCGCGTCGAACACGTGGCTGGCCTTCATGCTGCCGTTGAGCACGGGCACGGGCACCTTGATCCGGGTTTCTTCCTTCAGCTCGCGGATGGCCGCGTCCTGCAGGCGCTCGTGCTGGCCGACGAAGCCGCCGGGCAGCGCCCAGGTGCCCTTGCCGGGATGGAACTTGCGCTGCACGAGCAGGATGTGGCCGGCCTCGACCACGATCGCGTCGACCGTGGTGTAGATCGGCGGAAAGCTGCTGCCCGCATAGCGGTACTTGTCGCGATAGTCGGCAAGGAACGCGCGCTCTTCGCAAAGCTCGGCGTAGTCGGCGGTGTTCGAGAACTGCTCGAGGAAGGCCGCGGTGCCGTCGGGCAGGTCGGCGCGTGCCAGCTGGCCGCGGTTCTCGGGGTCGAAGTAGAGGCTGCGCACGTCGGTGGCGTTGAGGCTCTCCACGCTGTTCTGGCCGGCGAACTCCCAGTGCGGGAAGAGCTTCAGGTAGTAGCTCGATGCGTCCTTCAGGTGGCCCACCAGTGCGACCCTGGCCTTGGCCGGCGCATGGCCGTCCTGCGTGATGAGCCGCTCGACCGCCGACTGGATCGACGCGATCCAGATCTGGTCGTTGTAGGGCGAATCGCCCACGCCCACCACGCTCACGCGCATCTGCTCGGTGCCGCGCAGGCAGGCGCGCACCATGCGTTCGCGCTCGTCGAAGGTGAAGGGGTTCTTGACGCTGCGTGGCTTGCGGTCGGAGCCGACCACCACGATGACCCGATCGGCGGCGCGAAGGCCTTCTTCGATGAGTCGTTGATGTCCGAAATGGACGGGCTGGAAACGCCCGATGACGATGGCGTATTGAAACTTGCGTGTGCTCACTTGGGAATCCCCCAAAAAGGGCGCGATCAACTCGCGCTTGCGTTCAGGATAGCATCGGTGCCGCACATTGATCAAGCCTTCCGATGACCGAGCCCTCCACTTCCCCCACTGGTGCCGTGCGCCTCAACAAGCGCATGGCCGAACTGAAAATGTGCTCGCGCCGCGAGGCCGACGAATGGATCGCCAACGGCTGGGTGAAGGTCAACGGCAAGCCGGCCGAGATGGGCGTGAAGGTCGTGCCGTCCGACCGCATCGAGATCGACAAGGCGGCCAGGGGCCAGCAGGCCAACCAGGTCACCATCCTCATCAACAAGCCCATCGGCTACGTGAGCGGGCAGGCCGAAGACGGCCACGAGCCCGCGGTCACGCTGTTCACGCCGCAGAACCGCTGGGCCGACGACAACGCGCGTTTCTTCTTCAGCCCGCAGCAGCTGCGCGGCCTCGCGCCGTGCGGGCGGCTCGACATCGACTCCATCGGCCTGCTGGTCATGACGCAGGACGGCCGCATCGCGCGCCAGCTGATCGGCGAAGACTCGGTGATGGAGAAGGAATACCTCGTGCGCGTGGCCTACCACGGCCTGGGTCAGCCCGCGCCCACGGGCCAGCTGGTGCGCATGGACGACGACGATCCCGTCACCACCAACGTGCAGGCGGTCTTTCCACCGGCCATGCTGGCGAAGCTGCGCCACGGTCTGAGCCTCGACGGCCAGGCGCTGAAGCCGGCGCGGGTCGAATGGCAGAACCCCGAGCAGCTGCGCTTCGTGCTCACCGAAGGCAAGAAGCGGCAGATCCGCCGCATGTGCGAGCTGGTCGGCCTGAAGGTGGTGGGGCTGAAGCGCGTGCGCATCGGCAAGGTGATGCTTGGCAACCTGCCGCTGGGGCAATGGCGCTACCTCGGACCGCACGAGAAGTTCTGAGCCTGCGGGCGCTGAACCGCGCCACGCTGGCACGGCAGATGCTGCTGGCGCGGCGCAAGCTCACGGCGGTGCAGGCCGTCGAACGGCTTGCCGGGCTGCAGGCACAGGCACCCAACCCGCCCTACATCGGCCTCTGGAGCCGGCTCGAAGGCTTCGAGCGCGAGCAGCTGACCGAGGCAATGCGCAGGCGCCGCATCGTGCGCATGTCGACGATGCGCTCCACCCTGCACCTGATGACCGCGCACGATGCGCTGGCATGGCGTCCGCTGCTGGAGCCGGTGCATCAGCGCGGCCTGCTTGGCAACCACAAGCGCGCGCTCGAAGGCCTCGACCGCGAGGCGGTGGTGGCGGCGGCGCGCGCGCTGCTCGGCGAGAAACCGCACACCAGCGCCGAACTCGGCCAGGCCCTCGGCATGCGATGGAAGGGCTGCGAGACCGCCTCGCTCGCCGCGCTGATCCGCAACAACCTGCCGCTGGTGCACCTGCCGCCGGCCGGCAGCTGGAACTCGCACCAGAGTGCATTGCTGCAGCCCCTGGGCGACTGGCTGGGCAGCGTCGAGGCACCCCGGGCCACGCAGGACGATCTGCTGCTGCGCTACCTCGGCGCCTTTGGTCCCGCCACGCTGGCCGATGCTGGCGCATGGTCGGGCCTCACGGGCTGGAAGGCGGTGGCCGAGCGCCTGCGGCCGCAGCTGCGCGTGTTCGTCGGCGAAGGCGGGCAGGAGCTGTTCGACCTGCCCCGCGCGCCGCGCCCCGACCCCGACACGCCCGCGCCGCCGCGCCTCGTGGCCGAGTGGGACAGCCTGCTGCTTGCGCACGCCGACCGCAGCCGCGTGCTGAGCGAAGTGCACCGGGCCCGCGTGTTCACCGTCAACGGCATCGTGCGCGGCACGGTGCTGCTCGATGGGTTCGTGGCGGGTGTCTGGAAGATCGAGCGCGCGAAGAACACCGCGACCGTGGTGCTGGAGCCGTTCACGCGCTGGTCCAAGGCCGACCGTCTCGGTGTGGAGGAAGAGGCCCTGGAGCTGCTGGCCTTCACCTCCGACGGCGAGGGCGAACGCCATGCCGTGCGCGGGCCCTTAAGTCCCACGTAACTCTGCGCCACTACGCTGCGCCACGGCGCAGGCTCTTCCGATCATCCCGGTCGCGTGCTACCTTGCGGCCGAAGGAGTTGCCGCGATGCGCGTGCTGTTGGTGGAAGACGATGAAATGATCGGGCGCAGCCTGAAGCAGGCGCTCGAGGGCGCGGGCTGGTCCGCGGACTGGGTGCGCGACGGCGAACTGGCGCAGAGCGCGCTCGGCGACGGCGGCTACACCTGCGTGCTGCTCGACCTCGGGCTGCCGAAGCACGACGGCACCGAAGTGCTGCGCCGCGCGCGCGAACGCGGCGACGCCACCCCGGTGCTGGTGCTCACGGCGCGCGACGGCCTCGATGACCGCATCCACAGCCTCGACCTCGGCGCCGACGACTACCTGCTCAAGCCCTTCGAGTTCCGCGAGCTGCTCGCGCGCATGCGCGCCGTGGTGCGGCGCCGCGACGGCGCGGCGCATTCGCTGGTCGGCAGCGGTGCATTGCAGCTCGACCTCACCACGCGCGAAGTGGTGGCCAACGGTGCGCGCGAGGCACTCACCGCGCGCGAGTTCGCCCTGCTGCACGCGCTGCTGGAGCGGCCCGGCGCCATCCTTTCGCGCGAGCAGCTCGAGAACCGCATCTACGGCTGGGGCGAGGAAGTCACGAGCAACGCGATCGACGTGCTCATCCACGGCATGCGCCGCAAGCTCGGCGCCGAATCGATCCGCAACGTACGCGGGCTCGGCTGGCGCGTCGCGGCATGATGGTGCTCGCCCCCAGGCTGCCCAGCCAATGAACGGAGCTTCGCGCGGCACCGGCCGCTGGTGGCGGCCGCGTTCGCTGCGCACGCAGCTGCTGCTGTGGCTCGTCACGCTGCACCTGGGTGCGGCGATGCTCACGGCGTGGTTCTCGTTCGTGGCCTACGGCAACCTCGTGCACAACGCGCTGGACGAACAGATGCGCCTCGTGGCCGAGTCGTACGCGGGCAGCGATCCGGCGAAGCTGCCGCGCCCGATGAACGGCGAGGCCGCCTTCTCGCGCGGCGCCTTCATCGTGCAGATCTGGAGCGCCGACGGCCGCACGCTGCGCGCCACCTCATGGCCCGTGCTCGCCGTGCCACTGCAGGCCCAGCCCGGCTTCGGCGACGTGAACACCGGTACGCACGCGGGTTCCGCCTGGCGCGTGTTCACTGCGCCGCCCGGCACGCGCGCCGACCAGCCGCGCGTGCAGGTGCTGCAGAACGAGGACTACCGCCGCCGCCGCGCCCTGCGCCGCGCGCTGCTCGAAGGCCTGCCGATCACGCTGCTGCTGCCGCTGGCGCTGCTGATCCTGTGGATCATCGTGTCGGCCGCCTCGCGCTCGCTGCGCGCAGTGGCGCGCGACGTGGCCTCGCAGGACGAACGCAGTCCCACCGAGCTCTCGCTGGCGCGCGTGCCTGACGAGATCGCGCCGCTGGTGGGCGCCTTCAACAACCTGCTGTCGCGCGTGCGCAGCGCCTTCGCCACGCAGAGGCGCTTCGTGCAGGACGCGGCCCACGAGCTGCGCACGCCGATGGCCGCCATCGGCCTGCAGATCGAGAACCTGCGCGCGCACGTGCCGGCCGGCGAGGCCACCGAGCGCTTCAACCAGCTCGAAGCCGGCGTCACGCGCGCGCAGCACCTGATCGAGCAGCTGCTGCACCTCTCGCGGCAGGACGCGCCGCAGGGCGGCGATGCGCGCGAGCGTGTCGACGTCGAGGTGCTGCTGCGCGAAAGCGTGAGCCAGCTGATGGTGCTGGCCGATGCGCGGCGCGTGGACATCGGCTTCGAGGGCAGCATCGCCGCGGTGGTGTTCGCGCCCGCGGCCGAGCTGCGCAGCGTGTTCGACAACCTTATCGACAACGCGCTGCGCTATGCGCCCGAAGGCGGCGTGGTCGACGTGAAGCTGCACGAGGCCGAAGGCCACGCGGTGGTCGACGTGCTGGACAACGGCCCGGGCATTCCGCCGGCCGCGATCGGCCGCGTGTTCGACCGTTTCTTCCGCGTGCCGGGTGCCGTGGCAGGCGGCAGCGGGCTGGGGCTCGCGATCGCGCGCACGGCGGCCGAGCGGCACGGCCTGCGCATCGAGCTGTGCAATCGCGCCGATGGGCCGGGGCTGATGGCGCGCGTGCATCTGCCCTCGGCGGCGGCGTAGCGGGCAGCGCACCGCTCACGCGCCGCTAACACATCGCTCACCTTCGCCTCAGTCTGGCTGCCTAGAGTGCGTTCAGGTCCTGCCACGCGCAGTTCGCGCGTGCCGGGTGACCGGAGACAACCTGTCCTCAGGAGAGCAAGTCATGCGCATTTCTTTCAAGCTACTCGCCGTCGGTTCCTTCGCTGCGCTGGCCGCGATGGGCGCCGTCACCGCATCGGCCGAGACCACCGATGGCTCGGACTTCCATCCGCTGCAGATGAACTCGCCCGAGAACCCGGATGTCCAGGCCGGCGCGATGGCCGCAGCCCGCCCGGGCGACACCGAGCCGGTGGGCCAGTCGACCAGCGCACCCGCCATGAACTCGACGCTGCCGGTGGCCGACGTCCAGGCCGGCGCCTATGCGGCGTCGCATGCGACCGGCACCGAGCCGATCGGGCAGTCGACCTCGCTGCCGATGGTGAAGTCGGGCAGCGGCAGCTGAAGTAGAAGCTGCACCGCCGCCACTGACGACGATCAGTCGTCGTTGCCGCTGCTGAGCAGTGCGCGGTAGATCACTGCGCCGATGATGGCGCCCGCGATGGGTGCCGCCCAGAACAGCCACAGTTCCGACACGGCATAGGACGGACCGAACAGGGCCGGCCCCGTGCTGCGTGCCGGATTGACCGAGGTGTTGGTCACCGGGATCGAGATCAGGTGGATCAGTGTGAGGCACAGGCCGATGGCCAGGCCCGCGAAGCCGCCGGCCGCGCGCCGGGCGGTGGACCCGAGGATCACGATCAGGAACACGGCCGTCATCACCACTTCGCACAGCAGCGCGGCCGTCATGCCGTACTTGCCTGGCGAGTGTTCGCCAAAACCGTTGGTGGCGAAGCCGCCGATGTCCGCGCCCGGCTTGCCCGTGGCGATGAGATAGAGCACGCCGGCCGCCGCGATGGCGCCGAGCACCTGCGCCACGATGTAGCCCGCGAGCTGCGAGGCCTTGAAGCGGCCCGCAGCCGCGAGGCCGATCGACACCGCCGGGTTGAAGTGCCCCCCCGAGATCGGGCCCAGTGCATAGGCCCCCGTCACCACCGTGAGGCCGAAGGCAAGAGAGACTCCGAGCAGGCCGATGCCGACACCCGGGAAGGCCGCGGCCAGAACTGCGCTTCCGCAGCCTCCAAGCGTGAGCCAGAAAGTACCAATGAACTCCGCGGACCATTTTTTGTAGGTACTGTGTTCCATAAATTCCATTCTTAAGTTGCGAAAACGCGCGGGCGCGAGCCCAGGCGCGGGCGGATTCTAGGAACGGCCGGAGGGGGCGTCGAGCACGTCTTTTGCACTAGTGCGACCTATTCACGGATGGCTCGGTTTTTGTGCAATTGCGCGATCGCGTTGCGTTTTCGAAAGGCCTTGTCTTCAAGGCGTTCAGAGCGTTACGACGACCTTTCCGAACGCTCCGCGTTCGAGGTGATCGAGCGCAGCGGGCAGAGCGTCGAATCCGTACCGCGCAGCGATCACCGGCTTGAGTGCATTCGCGTCGACGGCGCGCACCAGGTCCTCCAGCGCGCGCCGGTGGCCCACGCCGATGCCCTGCACCGTCACGCGGCCCAGCACCATTGCGTAGAAGGAAGCGCCCAGCGTCTCGCCGCCGAGCATGCCGATGATCGACACGCGCCCGCCCTGCTTCACGGCCTGCAGCGAGCGGTCGAGGTTGGGGCCGCTCGCGAGTTCGAGCACGTGATCTGCGCCGCGCCCGCGGGTGAGCCGGCGCACTTCGGCGGGCCAGTCGCCATCGTCGCGCGCCAGCACGTGCGTGGCGCCGAGTGCGAGCGCCTGTGCGCGCTTGTCCTCGCTGCCCGTGACCACGATGGCTTGCGCGCCATGCAGCCGCGCGAGCTGCAGTCCGAACAGCGCGACACCGCCGGTGCCGTGGATCAACACGGTCTCGCCGGCGCGCAGCCCACCGGTCTCGGCCAGTGCGAACCACGCTGTGAGGCCCGCGCACGGCAGCGTGCTCGCTTCGGTCAGGCTCAGCGTGGTGGGTGCGGCCACGGCCCAGGCCGCGTCGATCAGCACATGCGACGCCAGCATGCCCGGGCCCGGGCCGCCCAGCAGCGTGGTGTCGGCGTGCCAGTGGCTGTCGATCCAGCCGCCCCAGAAGGTGTTGACCACGCGGTCGCCCACGGCGAAGCGGGTCACGCCGCGGCCGGCGGCCACCACGGTGCCGGCCATGTCCGAGCCGGGCGTGAAGGGAAGGTCGAGCGACATGCCCATGCCGTCGCGAATCATCAGCAGGTCGCGGTAGTTGAGTGCAACCGCACCGACCTTCACCAGGATCTGGCCCGCGCCCGGCGTGGGCATCGGCGCTTCGGCTTGTGCGAGGTGGGTGCGGCCCAGCCGGGGCAGTTGCCAGCGGCGCAGGGTGTCGGGTTCTTGCATTGAAAGGCTCCACGAATGACAGGAAGCCGTCATGCTATTGAGGATGCGAGGTATCCGGTGGTGGATAATTTTCTCTTCACTGGTGCTTGAAAGTATCCAATGGGACAGCGTCTCCAAGGCATCGAAGAGTTCGTCGCAGCAGTCGAGGCCGGCAGCTTCGCGCTGGCGGCGCAGCGCCTGCATGTCACCCGCTCGGCGGTCGCCAAGAGCATCGCGCGCCTCGAGGCGCGGCTGAACACGCGGCTGTTTCTGCGCACCACGCGCAGCCAGAGCCTCACCGAGGAAGGTCACGGCTACTACGAGCGCTGCCGGCGCGTGCTGGACGAACTCGATGCGGCGCAAGCGCTGACCGATGTGGCGCGCAGCATCGCGACCGGCGTCGTGCGGATCAGCATGCCGGCGATGCTCGGCCGGCTCAAGGTCGGCCCGTTGCTGCTGGCACTGGCGCGGCAACATCCGCAGCTGTCGCTCGAACTCGCGTTCAACGACCGGCGCGTGGACCTCGTGGAGGAGGGGCTCGACCTCGCGATCCGCAGCGGCGAACTGGCCGACAGCGCGGAGCTGGTCGCGCGGCCGGTGGGCACGCAGTGGATGGCACTGTGCGCCGCGCCGGCCTACCTGGCCGAGCGCGGGCGCCCTGCGAACATCGGCGACCTGATGAAGGAACCGCACGAGGCCGTGCTCTATGCGCGCGACGGGCTGGTCTCGTCCTGGCGCTTCCACGATGCCGGGGGCCGGCTCGTCGACCTGACGCCGCCGTCGCGGCTGCGCTGCGACAGCGCCGAAGTGCTGCTCGAGGCCGCCGTCGGCGGCATGGGCCTCGCACGACTGCCGGCCTGGCTCGCGGCCGATGCGTTCGCGGCCGGCACGCTGGTGCGCGTGTTCGACGAGCCGCAGCCCTTCGGCTTCGCGCTGCACGTGATTCGCTCGCGCAGCCGCTACCTGCCGCTGAAGACGCGCGTGGTGACCGACTGGCTGGCCGAGCACCTGCCGCCGCTGCTGGCCGCGCGCTGAACGCCCGCGGGCGCTATCCTGCGCCTTCGAAGAACCACCAGGAGACCCGCGCATGCACCCCATCCGACACATTGCCGCTGCCGCATGCGTTGCGGCAACGGCCCTCCTGGGCGCACCGAACGCCGCGGCGCAGGGCACCGTCAACGCGCTGTGCAGCACCGACGCCGGCTGGTGCGAGGCGGCCGCCACCGCCTTCACGCGCGAGACCGGGATCAAGGTGCAGCAGGCGCACAAGGGCACCGGCGAGATCGGCGCGCAACTGCGCGCGGAAGCCGCCAACCCCAAGACCGACATCTGGTGGGGCGGCACCGGCGACCCGTTCCTACAGGCGGCCGAGCAGGGCCTGCTCGAACCCTATCGCCCGGCCTACATCAACGACCTGCACGACTGGGCGGTGCGGCAGTACGCGCTGTCGCAGAACATGGTGGGCGGCTTCTACACGAGCGCCATCGGCTTCGGCTTCAACACCGACCTGCTGAAGAAAAAGAAGCTGCGCGAGCCGAAGTGCTGGGCCGATCTGGTCAGGCCCGAGTACAAGGGCGAGATCGAGATCTCGCACCCGGCCTCCAGCGGCACGGCCTACACCATCATTGCGGGCCTGGTGCAGCAGATGGGCGAGGACGCGGCCTTCGAGTACCTGAAGAAGCTGCATCGCAACATCACCAGCTATACCCGCAGCGGGCAGGCGCAGGCGCCCAACGTGGCCAAGGGGGAAGTGGCCATCGGCGTGAGCTTCATCTTCGGCTTCGAGCGCTGGCGCTACGACAAATTTCCCGTGAAGACCGCCGCGCCCTGCGAAGGCACGGGCTACGAGGTCGGCGGCATCGCGCTCGTGAAGGGCGCGCGCAACAAGGAGAACGCAAAGCGCTACTACGACTGGCTGATGAGCCCGGCGGGCCAGGCCATCGGTGGAACCGTCGGCAGCCTGCAGTCGCCGGCCAACAAGACCTTCAAGCCGGACCCCCGCATCCCCTCGATGGCCGACGTGAAGCTCATCAAGTACGACTTCGAGAAATACGGAAAGGCGGCCGAGCGCAAGCGGCTGATCGACCGCTGGACGCGCGAAGTCGAGTCGCAGCCGCGGTAGGCCGTTCGCAGGAGCCTGTTGTTTTCCCGGACACAGGCCCCAGATCACGAATTTGGCGAGCCCGGCCCGATCCTGGCGGCTGGACTTAGAATTTTTTGTTCGATATCTTTTTTCCCCATGGCTGACTCCTCCAACACCAAACTCCCGTTCCAGGCCGAAGTCGCGCAACTGCTGCACCTCGTCACGCATGCGCTCTACTCGAACAAGGAAATCTTCCTGCGCGAGCTGATCTCGAACGCGTCGGACGCATGCGACAAGCTGCGCTTCGAGGCGCTCGACCATCCCGAGCTGTACGAAGACCAGCCCGAGCTCGACGTGCGCCTGTCGTTCGACAAGGCCGCGCGCACGCTCACGATCACCGACAAGGGCATCGGCCTGTCGCGCCAGGAGGCCATCGACAACCTCGGCACCATCGCCAAGAGCGGCACCAAGGACTTCATGAGCCGCCTGAGCGGTGACCAGAAGGCCGACGCGCAGTTGATCGGCCAGTTCGGCGTGGGCTTCTACTCGGGCTTCATCGTGGCCGACAAGATCACGGTCGAATCGCGCCGCGCGGGCCTGCCGGCCGACCAGGGCGTGCGCTGGGCCAGCGGCGGCGCCGGCGACTTCGAGGTGGCCGACATCACGCGCGCCGCGCGCGGCACCAGCATCACGCTGCATCTGCGCGACGACGCCGACGAATACCTCAACGCCTGGAAGATCAAGCAGATCGTCGGCAAGTATTCCGACCACATCTCCCTGCCCATCCTGATGGAAAAGGAAGAGTGGAAAGAGGGCGAGAACGACCAGCCCGGCGACATGGTGAAGACCGGCGAGTGGGAAACCGTCAACAAGGCCAACGCCCTGTGGAGCCGCCCCAAGAAGGACATCACCACCGAGCAGTACGAGGAGTTCTACAAGAGCATCAGCCACGACTACGAGGCACCGCTCGCCTGGAGCCACAACCGTGTGGAAGGCAGCACCGAGTACACGCAGCTGCTCTACATTCCGGCCAAGGCCCCGTTCGACCTCTGGAACCGCGAGAAGAGCGCGGGCGTGAAGCTCTACGTGAAGCGCGTCTTCATCATGGACGACGCCGAGGCGCTGATGCCCAGCTACCTGCGCTTCGTGAAGGGCGTGATCGACTCGGCCGACCTGCCGCTCAACGTGAGCCGCGAACTGCTGCAGGAAAGCCGCGACGTGAAGGCGATCCGCGAAGGCAGCACCAAGCGCGTGCTCGGCATGCTGGAAGACCTGGCGAAGAAGCAGAAGACCGCGCCCGAGAGCAGCGAGGGCAAGATCGACGTGGGCTCGGGCGAATCGGTGCCTGCACCCGAGCCGACCGAGGCAGTGACCGACGTGGTCGACAAGAACGCGCCGACCGCCGCTGAAGCCGCCGTTGCGGCCGCCGACGAATCGGGCAAGTACGCCAAGTTCTACGCCGAGTTCGGCGCCGTGCTCAAGGAAGGCCTGGGCGAAGACTTCGGCAACCGCGACCGCATCGCCAAGCTGCTGCGCTATGCCTCCACCACCACCGATGCGGTGAGCGTGAGCTTCGCCGACTACAAGGCGCGCATGAAGGAAGGCCAGGACGCGATCTACTACATCACGGCCGACACGCTCGCCGCCGCGAAGAACAGCCCGCAGCTCGAGGTCTTCAAGAAGAAGGGCATCGAGGTGCTGCTCATGACCGATCGCGTCGATGAGTGGGCGCTGAACTACCTCAACGAATTCGACGGCACGCCGCTGCAGAGCGTGGCCAAGGGCGCGGTCGACCTCGGCAAGCTGCAGGACGAGTCCGAGAAGAAGGCCGCCGAGGAAGCCGCCGAGTCGTTCAAGCCCATGCTCGAGAAGCTCAAGGAAGCCCTCAAGGACAAGGCCGAGGACGTTCGCGTGACCACGCGCCTGGTCGACTCGCCCGCCTGCCTCGTGGTGCAGGACGGCGGCATGAGCACGCAGCTCGCGCGCATGCTCAAGCAGGCCGGCCAGCCCGCGCCCGAGTTGAAGCCGGTGCTCGAAGTGAACGCCGAGCATCCGCTGGTGAAGAAGCTCGAAGGCTCCTCGCACTTCGACGACCTCGCGAACATCCTGTTCGACCAGGCGCTGCTCGCCGAAGGCGGGCTGCCGGCCGATCCTGCCGCGTACGTGAGGCGCGTCAACGCGCTGCTGGTGTGAACACCCGGCCGCGCGTCCTTCGCGCAGCGGCGGTCGTTCCGGCCGCGCTGCTGTTGCTTCTGACGGGCGGCTGTTCGCACTATCACATCGGCATTCCGCTGGTGCCCGGGCTCTCGCTCGGGCTGGGCGCCACCAAGGACGGCAATTTCTCGGTGGGGCTCAACACCGGCTTCGGTCCGCTCGGCGCCGGCGTGGCCGTCAACAACGGCGGGCAGGTGTCGGGCTCGGCCGGCGTGGGCGTCGGAGTGGGGCCGGTGGGCGCGGGGGTCAGCAAGGGCACGGTGCTCTACGACCCCAAGGCGGCGCCGGCGGGCACCGTGGCGCCGGGCGCGGTGGCCGCCGCACCGGCTGCGCCCGTCCAGCCTGTGCCGCCGATCGCGTCCGCTGCACCCGCCGCAGCGGCCAGGGCGCCTCTCGTCAAGATCGCACGGCCGCCGCCGGAGCCCCAGGCGCCGGCCGTGAACGTCACCTACCGCACGCCGGTCGCTGCGCCAGGCTCGCTGCGCGAAGCAGGCACGCCCGGCAATCCCGTCGCCCCCTGAGGCGCGGCGCGGCAAGGCCTCGAGACCAGCAGGGCCGCCCGAACCCGGCCTAACATCGAGCCGGAGACGCCCCGCCCATGACTCGCCGCCCGCTGCTGCTGCATTTCCTGGCCGTGGCCGCCCTTGCGGCGGCGGCGCTGCCCCGCGCGGCGAAGGCGCAGCCGGCCTATCCCGCCAAGCCCATCCGCTGGATCGTTCCGTACCCCGCCGGGGCCGGGGCCGACATCGTCGCGCGCACCATCGGCACCCAGCTCGCCATCGACGCGGGCCAGCCGGTGACCATCGAGAACCGCGCGGGCGGCAACACCGCGCTCGGCGCTGTCGAGGCCGCGCGCGCGCCGGCCGACGGCTACACGCTGCTGTCGGCCGACAACGGCACGCTGGTGTTCAACCCGGCGCTGTACCGCAACCTCAGCTACAACCCTTCGCGCGACTTTGCGCCCGTCACGCTGCTGGGGCGGCTGCCGATGGTGCTGCTGGTCGGCCCGTCCAGCGGCGTGAAGGACGCGCGGGCCTTCATCGACGATGCACGGGCCTTTCCCGGCAAGGTCAGCTTCGCCTCGGCCGGCACCGGCAGCCCGCAGCACCTTGCGATGGAGCTGCTCGAGCGGCAGGCCGGGCTGCAGATGGTGCACGTGCCCTACCGCGGTACCGCGCCTGCGCTGGCCGACGTGGCCGGCGGCCAGCTGCCGGTGATGATGTGCGACCTGGCCGCGTCGCGCCGCTTCATCCAGAGCGGCAAGCTGCGCGCGCTCGCGGTGGCGCATCCCACGCGCCTCGCACAACTGCCCGGCGTGCCGACCTTTGCCGAGCTTGGCATGCCGCGGGTGGAGGCCGCCGCGCTCATGGGGCTGGTGGTGCCGGCCAATACGCCGGGCGAGATCGTGGCGCGGCTGCAGCGATCGGTAGCCAGCGCCATCCACAATCCCTCCGTGCAGCGCAAGCTCGCCGAGTTCGGCGTCGAGCCGGTGGGCGACGCACCCGCGCAGTTCGCGGCGCTGCTGCAGGGAGAGTCGGCGCGCTGGCATCCGTTGATCCGCGACCTCAACCTGTCGCTGGACTGAAGCCTGCAAGGCTTGCCCTTTACGCCAGCTTTGCGCAGGCGTGGCGCCTTTCTCACGGCGGGCTAAGAGTCGCTGCCTAGATTGGCGCATCGCACAGAAAAAGGTCGGCGAGACGGCTTGCAAAAGGGCAGGCCGGTCCTCCCGAGGCCCATGACCACTCGCCGGTTCCATCAAGTCATTCTTGCGGACGACTTCTTCCGCTCTCCTGCCAACGGGCTTCAGCACCACGCGGCCAACCGGCGCTTCCTGCGGGGCTTTTTCGACACCGCGCTGGGCCGGCTGGGCCTGCCGGCGCGCGAGATCGCGCCGCTGTCCGAGGGCGGCGATATCGACGTCGCGCGCCTCATGAAGAGGCTGGAACTTCCCTGCACCCCGGCCGGCTGGGCGCGCGCCTGCATCGCCGACCTGCTGCCGCTGGCCGGGCGCGAAGGCCTGCCGATGCTCGAACCCGGTTGCCTCGTGATCGGCTGGGGCCTCACGCCCGCGCTGCAGCACTTCATCGACGGCAGCGGTGCGAGCTACCTCGACATCGAGATCGATCCGCGCCGCTTCACGGAGCACCTGCACTTCTGCGCGCGCACCAACGACCCGGCCATCGAGGCAGCGCTGCGGGCGCTCCGCGTGGACGAAGAGCTGTTCTGGAACCACGCGAGCGCGCTCCAGGGCCGCTTCGCGCGCCACGGCATGGCTTCGCTGTTCGATGCGCGCCTGCGCGTGGGGCTGTTCTTCGGCCAGAGTCTGGTCGACCTGTCACTGGTCAGCGGCGGGCGCACCATGCATCCGGCCGGCGTGATCGCGCCGCTGCGCGAACTGGCGAACGGCGTGGACCTGCTGGTCATCAAGCCGCACCCTTACGAACCCGCACTGCACGATCTGGCGCCCATCGCGCGCGCCATTCCCAACGTGGCGTGGACGCAGGGGAACACCTACGCGCTGCTGTCGGCGGCCAACGTGCACTTCGCCGCCAGCCTGTCGTCGAGCGTGCTGACCGAGGCGCGCTACTTCCGCAAGCCCGCCCACGCGCTGATCTGCGCCGACCGCAACGCGGCCGCATTGCTGCCCGCAGCCTGCTCGGACTGGATGCCGGTGGGCGCCGTGCTGGGGTCGATGGACTTCATGGCGGCGGCTTGCGGCATGAGCGGCGTCAACGGCGATGCGGCGCCGAAGCTCTTCCCGGCCTGGCCGGCGGCGGCGATCGATCGCGCCTTCCTGCTGCGCTGGGGCCTCGACGACCAGGCCCACGGCCTGCCGGAAGTGGCCGGGCTGCAGCCGGGCCGCCCCTATCTGTTCCACCCCGGCAGCCCCGCGACGAGCTGGCTGAGCCACGGCTGGTCGGGCTTCGATGGCGAGGGCGCGCGCAGCGAGGGAGAACTGGCCTGCCTCGTCGTGCCGCTGCCCGCGCTGACGCACCCGCAGCCGCACCGCGTCGAGGTGCGCATCGATTACCGCAGCAATGCCAAGGCCACCGGTGTTCACGCCATGTTCGACGGCGTGGTGCTGCCCGGCCAGCGCGTCACGGGCGCGCGGCGGCGCAGCCTGGTGTTCGAGATCCACCCGGTAGCGGGGCGCAAGTGCCTGGTGCTGCAATTCGTCGTCGCCGGCACCGGGCCCGGCGGCAGCGCGCGCCGGGGCGCAGTGCGGCCGGCCTTCACGCTCAGGAAGCTGCAGGTGTCGCTGCGCATGGGCCGGGGCGTGATCTCGGCACCGCCGCAGGCCAGGCCCGCACGGTGGTCCGAGATGTCCCCGGTGCGCGCGATGACGCGTGCATTCCGCGCGCTGGTCGATTCGGCGCGCGGGGTCACCGGGTAGCCGGCGCGGCCGCCAGGCGCAACAGCAGCGCGACCCAATGCTGCAGCCGGTCGATGGCCGCCTGGCGACCCTCGACGGCATGCGATGCATCCGCCGGAGGGGCGCGCAGCTCGCTGGCCGCAGCAGCCACGGCCCGCGCGAACTTCGGGGCATCGCCGCGCCACACCACCACGCGGTGCGCCAGGCCGAGTTGTGCCGCGCGGCCCGCGTTGATCGCCTGCTCGGGCTGGTCGGTCAGCAGCAGCAGGATCGGCTTGCGGTAGACCGCCGCGATGGACAGCGCCGCCATGCCTGGCGCAGAGACGATGAAGGCGCTGTGCGCGGCCGCCTCGATCCAGCGCTCGTCGCGCGCATGCCAGTGCGGCCGGTGGGCGTAGCCTTCGCCGACGAAGTGCGCGGGCAGGCCCGCGTCGGCGAGGCCCTGTTCGAGGCCGTCGGCCAATGCCGGGTCCCTGAAATGCGGGTTGAGGTACACGGCGACGGCATGCTCCGCGGCATCGCTCCGGTCCACGGCGTCCACCACCGCGACGGGTGTGGCCAGCCGGTGGCGGCCATGCCCGTCGTGCTGCGGCTCGCCGTACGCGAAGTCGTGCTCGATGCGCGCGAGGCTGCGGTCGATCTGCCACGCCACGATGCCGCCGAACAGCTTCGCGACGGCGTCCGGCATGCGGCCCTTGAAGTTGGTTTCGAGCGCGCGCCGCAGGCTGGCGCCGTACACGTGCACCACCTTGCGCCGCCAGAACGGCAGCCAGCCCATCAGCAGCAGCGCGGGGTGGAAAGAGTCGTTCACCACCAGGTCGGCATCGCGGAAATGCGCACGCAGCCGCCACACGTCGCGCAGCATGCGCTCGGGCCGGAACATGTAGTGCGCCACGTTGCGGTCGGTCTCGCGGCGCAGCATGTTCTGCTGCGCGTCGAATTGCACCGCATAGTGGGGCGAAAGCACCGGCGCATCGATGCCGAAGCCGGCGAGGAAGCGCGCGCCTTCGTCGGACGTGGTGAGCACCTGCACCTGCGCGCCGGCCGCGCGCAGCGCATGCGCAAGCAGCTGCGCGCGCATCAGGTGGCCGCGCGCGTCCGCGGTCGCGAGGTAGAGGATGCGCGGCGGCATCGCTCAGGCGTGGTGCCGGACGGGCCGGGCTGCGCCGGGGCGCAGCCGCAGCGCCATGCCGGCGAGCCACATGCCGGCCGCGCCGGTGATGCCGAAGCCGCGCTCGGTGTCGCGCACCTCGCGCATCAGCTGCACGAGCCGCGCCTGCTCGTGCGGCGCCACGCAGCGCTGCAGCGTGCGGCTGCACAGGCGGATGTGGCGATCCTCGTCGGCCAGCACGCGCGACAGCAGCGGGTGCAGCGCATGCTGCGAGCCGATCAGCGCGCAATGGCGCTGCAGGATGCGCGAAGCCATCTGCTCGGCCGCGAGGCCGATGGCATAGGCCGGCACCAGCCCGCCGTGCGCGAAGTGCGGTGCATGGCGGCGAATGAGCGCCTGCCAGCGCGCGAGCTTGCGGCGGCTGAACCAGTCGGGCTGCGGCGCCTCTTCGGGCGATGCGGCGGCCAGCGCACTGCCGCCGCGCTCGACGATGGCTTCGGCGAACAGGCGCGCATGCAATTGCTCGTCGGCCAGGTGCTGGTCGAGCTGGCGCACCAGCCACTCGGGCGGGGCGATGCGCAGCTCGCGCTGCAGCGCCTGCTCGGACGATTCCTCGCCCACGAGGTAGAAGCGCAGCAGCAGCATCTCGCCCGCGTTGCTCGCGTGCAGCTGGCGCAGCGCGGCGCGTTTGACGTGGTGCACGAGGCGCGCCTGCAGGGCGGGCCAGCCGCGCAACGAAGGCGGGGCGAGGCAATCGAAGCCGGGCGCGGCGCCGACCGGGTCAGCGGCCATTGGCCCCGGCCTTCGCGGGCTGCTGTTGTTGCTGCCAGCCCAGCACCAGCCCGATGAAGCTGTCCTGCAGGAAGGCGCGCGCGGCGGCGTCGGCGCCTGCGAACTCGCGCTGCTGGCCGTCGTAGCGCACGTAGCCCTTGCCGTTGACAGCGCCAAGCACCAGCTTCTCGTTCTTGTGGAAGCCGCGCTGCAGCAGCGGCTGAAGCAGCGACTGCGATTCGAGCCCGTACAGGAACAGGTCGCGCTGCACCACCTGGCGCGGAATCTGGCCGCTCAGGGCTTGCAGCTCCAGTGTCCAGTTGCCCTGCTGCATGGCCTCGGCCAGCTCGCGTCCCTTGGCGCCCGGTGCGCGAAAGCGTGCGCGCGCCACCGACTTCGAGGCCTTGCCCAGGCCGAGGCCGATGGTGATGTCGGCATCCTTTGCGCCATCGGTGCGGTTGTCGTCGACCTGCACCAGCACGTTGGCCAGTCGCGCGGTCAGCGAAGGCCTGGCCAGCGCCGCGACGACCTGGTCGGCCGTGAGCACCACGCGCTCGGCGTTGTTCGCCTCGCTCACGACCACCTGATAGGGGTCGATCCTGATGTCGCTGAACTCGTCGCCGACGGGCGAGTGCGCATGGCTGCTCACCGACCAGTCGCTGCCCGAGCGGCTCAGCAGCGCATGGAAGGTCAGCGGCACGCGCTGACCGTTGCGCGCCTGGCCCGAGCCCTGCAGCAGCACGTCGCCGACGATGGTCTTGCCGGCGTAGCTGCGGGTGTTGGTGAAGCGGATGGTGTGCGCGGCGCTGTCGAGCGCGGCGCGCGTGTCGGGGTCGTCGAGGGCGAGGCGGTTGCAGTCGTTGCCGGCGCCCGCGAGCGCGGCGAAGGGGCAGCCGGCTTCGGACCTGAAATTGAAGACGCCGCGGCCGGTGAAGTCGGCGGCGCTGGCAAGGGTGAAGGCGCCCGCGAGCGCGAGGCCGAGCGTCGCGCGGCGAACGGAAAGCGAAGAGAGGATGTGCATGGTCTTTGGTTGTTGTTCTTCTGGACAGCGGCGATCAGGGCCGGTGATACGAAAGCGCCTGCGCGTCGGCGTTGGTGCGGCCCGTGGTGTGCCAGCCGATGCCGCGCGCGAACGCGCCCAGCATGTCGACGGCCGAGAAGCCGAGGATGAGTGCCACGCCCGCCAGCCAGCGCAGTCCGCGCAGCGGCGGCAGGTCCTGGTGGTTCAGCGCCTTCATGCTGAAACCCAGCCGCGTGAACAGCACGCACAGCGGCCCGATCGGCCCGCTCCTGGCGAGCCACTGCCAGCGCGGCGACACATAGCTGCGCAGCAGGTGCGGCGTGAGCGAGTACGTGTCCTGTCCGCGCATCCAGCGCAGCTTGAGCGCCTCGGCGCGCGTGTCGGGCAGGCGATGTTCGGTGTGGGCCGCCGCGGCGTAGTGGATGGGCACGCCCGCCGTCTTCAGCCGCATGCCCAGCACCTGGCAGTGCGCGCGGTACACGCCGTCGAGCGCCTGGTAGCTGTGCTCTTCGAACACGTCGCGGCGGAAGGCCACGTTGTTCGCGTAGAAGTTGCTCGTGGCGCCGGCATGGCCGGCGTTGGGGAAGTACATGAAGTCGATGGTCGTGAGCGCGGTGCCCACCACGTTCGCGGCGTAGCTGGTGCGGCCGGCCACCACGGCGGGGGCATCGGCCCGGGTGAAGGGCAGCAGCATCTGCAGCAGCCAGTCGTCGTCGGGCAGGCAGTCGGCGTCGGCGAACACCACGTGCGAGCAGCGCTGCGCATCGGTGGCCGCGAAGCCGGCGTTCTTGGCGTCGTAGTAGCCGGTGCTCGCGTCGATGCGCACGAAGTCGACCGGTCGGCCCGCGAGCGCGCTCACGGCCTCGCAGGTGGCGGGGCTCAGCCCGTCGTGCGTGATGACCACCTGAGCGAGCGCGCCGAGCGGCAGCTTCTGCTTCGCCAGCAGGGCGACCAGGCGTTGCAGGCTGCTGCCCGCCCTGGCTTCGGCATCGGGTCCGCCGCGCAGGTTGTTGGTCTCCAGCACCAGAGCGCATCGCGCAGCAACTTCATCGGGCATCATCGAATTTTCCTGTCCGGACATTTGTTTTGAAGGCTTGCATCCTGCTTTTATCTCACAACCGCGCCCTCCACCAGCGTCGGGCGCCATGGGCCCGCCCATGAAGGTCAGCATCTTCGGCGCCGGCTACGTGGGCCTGGGCTTCGCCGCCTGCCTGGCCGAAGCGGGCCACGAGGTGCTCTGCGCGGACACCGACCCGGCGCGCATCGAGGGCCTGCAGCGCGGCCTGATGCCGCTGCACGAGCCCGGTCTGGAGGCACTGGTCGTCGCCGGCCTGGCCGCCGGAACACTGCGATTCACTGCCGACGAGCGCGACGCCTGCCTGCACGGCGACGTGCTCTTCATCGTGGTGAACACGCCGGCCGATGCCGATGGGCGGGTCGACCTGCGGCACGTGATCGCGGTGGCGGCCGGCATCGGGCATCACCGCGACCGAGAGGCGGTGGTCGTGTGCAAGTCGACCGCGCCCGTGGGCACGGCGGCGCAGGTCGAGGCCGTGCTGAACGGCGAGCTTTCGCGGCGCGGTGTTGCGCCTCGCATCGCGGTGGCCGTGAACCCGGAGTTCCTGCGCGAAGGTTCGGCCGTGCGCGACTGCCGGCGGCCGGACCGCGTGGTGATCGGCAGCGAAGACCCCTGGGCCGTCGACCTGCTGACCCGGCTCTACGCACCGTTCGTGCACGACCCCAGGCAGGTGCTCGTGATGGACCGCCGCTCGGCCGAACTGACCAAGTACGCGGCCAATGCGATGCTCGCCACCCGCATCAGCTTCATGAACGAGATGGCGCGCGTGGCCGAGCATGCGGGTGCCGACATCGAGATGGTGCGGCGTGGCATCGGCGCGGACCGCCGCATCGGGCCCGACTTCCTGCAGGCCGGCGTGGGCTATGGCGGCTCGTGCCTCGCGAAGGACGTGCGGGCGCTGACGCATGCGGCCGAACGCGACGGCCACGTGCTGCGCATCCTCTCGGCGGTCGAGGCGACGAACTACGCGCAGAAGGGCCGGTTGTTCGATCTGATGGTGCACCACTTCGAAGGCCGCATCGCCGGCAAGACCATCGCCGTGTGGGGCCTTGCCTTCAAGCCCGACACCGACGACATGCGCGACGCGCCCAGCCTCGTGCTGCTGGAGCGCCTGCGGGCGGCCGGCGCGGGCGTGCAGGCCTACGACCCGGCGGCGATGCCGAATGCGCGCAGCCTCGTCGGCGAGCGCGACGATGTGCGCTGGTGCGCCACGGCGCAGGAGGCGCTGAGCGGCGCCGACGTGCTGGCGCTCGTCACGGAGTGGCCGGAGTTCCGCCGGCCCGACTTCGCGCGCATTGCGAAGGAGCTGCGCACGCCGGCCATCTTCGACGGCCGGAATCTCTACGACGCGGCCGAGGCCGAGGCCGAAGCCGCGGGCATCGCGTACTACGGCATCGGCCGCGGGCGATCTTCACTGTTGCGTTGAATCGCCCAGGGGAAGGAACGCCTCGCCCGGCGTGAGCGGCGCATGCCGGTAGCTTGCCGGCGTGCGGCTCAGCTTGACCGGCGCGCCGATGCCGCGGTAGCCGCCGGGCATCTCGACCACCATCTCGCGGTGCAGCGTGTGCGGGTGCTGGAGCGCGGCATCGACCGGCAGCACCGGCGCGGCGGGCACGCCGGCGGCCATCAGCTGCTCGACGAGCGCGCGGCCGTCGAACACGGCCATAGCCGCTTCGAGCTGCTGCTTGAGTCCGTCGCGGTGCACCGAGCGCGCGCCGGCCGTGCGGTAGAGCGGATCGTCCGCCAGGTCGGGCAGGCCGATGCAGCGGCACAGGCTCGCGAACTGCCGGTCGTTGCCGACCGCGACGAACACGGGATCGGTGCCGGTGGCCAGCGCGTCGTAGGGATAGATGTTCGGATGCGCATTGCCGGTGCGGCGCGGCGCGGTGCCGTCCATGAACCAGTTGGCGGCGTGCGGATGCAGCAGCGAGAGGCCGCTGTCGTACAGCGCCGCCTCCACGAACTGGCCGCGTCCGCTGCGGTTGCGCTCCTGCAGCGCGAGCAGCACGCCGATCACCGCGTTGAGGCCCGTCACCATGTCGACCACGGGCAGGCCCACGCGCAGCGGACCGCCGTCGGCCTCGCCGTTGATGCTCATGATGCCGGTCATGGCCTGCACGGCGGCGTCGTAGCCCGGCAGCGCGCCCAGCGGGCCATCGGCGCCGAAGCCCGACACGCGGCACCACACCAGGCGGGGGAAGCGCTTCGACAGTGCTTCGTAGCCGATGCCCCAGCGCTCCATGGTGCCGGTCTTGAAGTTCTCGATCAGCACGTCGGCCTCGGCCACCAGAGCGAGCAGTGCGTCGCGGCCTTCTTCGGTCGAGAAGTCGAGGTGCTGCACGCGCTTGTTGCGGTTCAGGCCGTGGTAATACGAAGCCACGCCTTCCTTGAACGGCGGGCCCCAGGTGCGCGTGTCGTCGCCCTGCGGCGGCTCGACCTTGAGCACGTCGGCGCCGTGGTCGCCGAGGATCTGGCCGCAGTAGGGACCGCCGAGGATGCGGGAGATGTCGAGGACTCGGATGCCTGCGAGGGCGCCTAGGGCTTGTGTCATTTCTTGTTCCTTTTGTCTTGTCTTTCGGGGCGCGTGCACAGGCCGCCGGGTACTCCCCTGCGCGAATGTCCCCCATCGGCGTGAGCGCGCCCCGAACGACAGCGGTATCAATCGAGCTGAGCCCCAGACTTCTTCACCACGTCCTTCCACTTGGCCGACTCGGCGCCAATGAACTGCCCGAGCTTCTGCGGTGACGTATCGGCGGGCACCTCGAGGCCCTGGGACGCGAACATCTGCTTCACCTTGGGCGAGTTGAGCACCTCGGCGAAGGCATGGTTGAGCTTGGTCACGCGGTCGGCGGGCGTGCCGGCCGGCGCGACGATGCCGAAGAACACGCTCACGTCGTAGCCCTTGTAGCCCTGCTCCGAAATCGTCGGCACGTCGGGCAGCGCCTGCGAACGCGCGACGGTGGCCACGCCCAGCGCGCGCAGCTTGCCGGCCTTGACGTAGGGCAGTGCGGTGAGGATGTCGGTGAAGGTCATGCTCACCTGGTTGCCCAGCAGGTCGTTGAGCGCGGGGCCCGTGCCCTTGTACGGAATGTGCTGCAGGTCGGTGCCCGCCACCGAGTTGAACAGCACGCCCGCGAGGTGCGACGACGCGCCGTTGCCCGACGAGGCATAGCTCAGCTTGCCGGGGTTGGCCTTGGCGTAGGCCACGAGCTCGGGCACGTTCTTCACCGGCAGCGCGGGGTTCACCACCAGGATGTTGGGCAGGTAGCCGACCTGGATCACCGGTGCGAAGCTTTTCACCGGGTCGTAGTTGATCTTGCGGTACAGGCTCGCGTTGATGGCCAGCGGGCCCGAGGTGCCGAACATCAGTGTGTGGCCGTCGGCCTCGGCGCGCGCCACGTACTCGGCGCCGATGTTGCCGCCCGCGCCCGCACGGTTCTCCACGATCATGGGCTGGCCGAGACGGTCCTTCATCCCGGCGGCGAGCGTGCGCGCCATCGCGTCGGTGGGGCCGCCAGGCGGGAAGGGGACGACCAGCATCAGCGGCTTGGTGGGAAAGGCATCGGCCGCGTGAACGACCGGCAGTGCCGTGATGAACGTGGCGCAGGCGGCCAGCAGGAAGGTGAGGCGTTTCAAGGGATGTCTCCGATTCTTGTGAATTGACAAAGAGGCTCAGGCGAGCGCTTTCGCAGGGCGCACCGCGGCGGCGTTCCAGTCCGCGGGCATGGCATCGGGCGAGAGCGGGTCGCGCGGCAGCACGCGGTGCAGCAGCACCAGCTGGGCCCAGCGCAGGCGCGCAGCGGAGCCGCCGTGCGCAGCCTCCCAGGCCATCGCGATGGCGCTGGTGCAGTGGTAGAGCGCCGAGGCGGCCTGGCGCGCGAGCACGTCGCCGCCTTCGCGCGCGGCGGTTTCGGCCAGCGCGGCGGCGCGCTCCAGCGCATCGCGCAGCGCCTTGGCGAAGCCGGGGGCGAGCGCCGCGTCGTCGAGCAGCTTCTCGCAGTGCGCGCGCAGCACCGGCAGCGAGCCTTCGCGCTTCACCGCGCGGATCACGTCGAGCGCCACGATGTTGCTCGTGCCCTCCCAGATCGAGCCCAGGTGGGCGTCGCGCACGAGGCGCGCGTCGCTCCACTCCTCGATGTAGCCGCAGCCGCCGCGCACTTCCATCGCGTCGCCCGTGACCTTGCGCGCATCGCGGCAGGCGCGGAACTTGATGAGCGGCGTGAGGATGCGCAGCAGCGCATAGGCGTCGGGCTCGCCGGCATCGGAGCGGGCCAGCGCCAGGGCGGTCTGGCACACCATCGTGCGTGCCTGCTCGGCGGGCAGGCGCAGCTTGTCGAGCTGGCGCTGCATCAGCGGCATCTGCTCGAGCGTGCGGCCGAAGGCGCGGCGTTCCGAGGCGATGAACTCGGCCTCGGCCACCGCGCGGCGCATCAGGCCGGCGGCCCGCACGCCGTTCGACAGGCGCGAGTTGTTGACCATGTCGGCCATCTGCACGAAGCCGCGGCCCGCTTCGCCCACGAGGTACGCGACCGCGCCTTCGAGGCGGATCTCGCCGCTGGCCATCGAGCGCGTGCCGAGCTTGTCCTTCAAACGGATGATGCGGTAGTGGTTGAGGCTGCCATCGTCGAGCCGGCGCGGCAGCAGGAACAGCGACACGCCCTTCATGCCCGCCGCGCCATCGTCGGCGCGTGCGAGCACCATCGCGAAGTCGGCGTCGGGGTTGGAGCAGAACCACTTGTCGCCGGTAAGGCGCCAGCTGCCATCGGCTTCGGCGTGCGCCATGGTGGCGGTGGCAGCGATGTCGGAGCCGGCGGCCTGCTCGGTCATGAACATCGCGCCCTGCGCGAGTTCGTCGAAGTCGAGCGAGGTCAGGCGTGGCAGGTACCTGGCGACCAGCGCGGGGCTGCCGAACTTCTTCAGCGTGCGCGTGAGCGAGTCGGTCATCGACACCGGGCAGCACAGGCCGAACTCGGCCTGCACGAACAGGTAGGTCAGCACGTATTTCACGAGCGGCGGCATCTTGCCCTTCCAGCCCAGCGTGTCGTCGCGGTGCGAGATGGCGGCCAGGCCGAACTCGGCGAGCGCGAGGCGCTCCATTTCCACGTACGCGGGGTGCTTGACGACCTTCTGCTCGTCGAGACCGGTGCGCGTGCGCTGCTTCAGCGTGGGCGGGTTGCGGTCGGCGGTGCCGGCCAGCTCGTCGAGCAGGCCGCCCGCGAGGCCGCCCAGGCGCTCGAAGTGCGGCCGCATATGTTGCCGCAGGTCGTCGGGCAGGTAGAGCGCGAGCAGGGCGTGCAGCTCGGCATCGGTGGTGAACAGGTTCTGGCCGTGGCGATCGGGAATCGGGTGGGCGTGCTCTGCGGACATGCGCTTTGTCTCCTTGGTTCGCCGCATTGTTGAAGCCGCAACGATCCGTGTCTAATATCAATTTGGTCTTGTTCGATTCGATCTGACTATCCATGGAACTGCGGCACCTGCGCTACTTCTCCGTGCTCGCCGAAGAGCTGCACTTCGGGCGCGCGGCGCGGCGCCTGTCGATCTCGCAGCCGCCGCTGTCGGTGGCGATCCGGCAGCTGGAGGACAACGTGGGCGCGCGGCTGTTCGAACGCAACAGCAAGGAAGTGCGGCTCACGCCTGCCGGCGAGGCGCTGCGCATCTCGGCGCGGCGCGTGCTGTTGCAGGCGGAAGAGGCCGCCATCGAGGCGCGCGATGTGGCGCTGGGCTCGGCGGGTCGGCTGCGCATCGGCTTTGTCGGCGCGATGCTGTACCGGGGCTTGCCGCAGGCACTGCGTGCCTTTCAGGCGAAGCACCCGGCGGTGCGCATCACGCTGAGCGAACTCAACTCCGGCGTGCAGATCGCCGAGCTGCTGAACGACCGGCTCGACCTCGGCTTTGCCCACACGCGCCGCGTGCCCCTCGAACTGCAGCACCGGCTGCTGCTGTCCGAGCCCTTCGTTGCCTGCCTGCCGGCCGGGCATGCGCTCGCCCGCAAGCGCGTGCTGGCGCCGGCCGACCTGCGCGAGCAGCCCTTCGTGCTGTTCTCGCGCGAGGCCTCGCCCGACTACCACGAGCGCATCCTGTCGATCTGCGCCGACGCGGGCTTCCTGCCCGAGGTGCGGCACGAGGTGCGCCACTGGCTGGCCGTGGTCTCGCTGGTGTCGCAGGGCATGGGCGTGGCGCTGGTGCCGCAGGCGATGCGGCATTCGGCCTTGCGCGGCGCGGTGTTCAGGCCGCTCGACCGGGTGGTGGCGCAGTCGGAGGCCTATGGCATCTGGCGCGCGGGGCCGAGCAACGTGCTGGTCGAGCGTCTGCTGCAGGGCGTGGCCGACGTCCAACCGGCCGCCGCCGGGCCGCCCCAAGGCGGCCGGGCCTCCCCCACGGGGGGTGGCGAATTACACGCAGCGAAGCGAAGTGAAAAGCCGGGGGGCCGGCATCCCTAGGCGTAGAGCGGCTCTTCCGCCATCTGCTCGCACTGGTCTTCCAGCACGAGGATCTGCCCCTTCCAGTAGTCGCTGGAGCCGAACCACGGAAAGTTGATCGGAAAGATCGGGTCTTCCCAGCGCCGTGCCAGCCACGCGCTGTAGTGAATGAGCCGCAGCGTGCGCAGCGGCTCGATCAGCGCCAGCTCGCGCCGGTCGAATTCGCGGAACTGCTCGTAGCCGTCGAGCAGGCCCGACAGCTGGGAGGTGCGCTGTGCGCGGTCGCCCGACAGCAGCATCCACAGGTCCTGCACCGCGAAGCCGGTGCGCGCGTCGTCGAGGTCGACGAAGTGCGGGCCGCCGCCAGGGCGGTCGGTGGGCGTCCAAAGGATGTTGCCGGGGTGCACGTCGCCGTGCAGGCGCAGCTTGCGGGGCTTGAAATCGGAGGCCGGCGGCTGCAGTGCGAGAGCGGTTGCGCGGACCATGTCCAGCGCCGCGTTGCAGGCCGTTTCCCAGTCGCGCTGCACGTCGAGCGGGATCTTGTCGTTCTCGAGCAGCCAGTCGCGCGAATCGAGGCCGAAGGTCTGCAGGTCCAGCGCGGGGCGGGCCTCGAAAGGCTTGGCGCTGCCCACGGTGTGGATGCGCGCGAGGAAGCGGCCGACCCATTCGAGTACTTCGAAGTCGTCGAGCTCGGGCGCGCGGCCGCCGCGGTAGGGGCTCACGCTGAACCCGAAGCCGGCGTGGTTGTGCAGGGTGCGGCCGTCGAATGCCAGCGGCGCCACCGCGGGCACTTCCGCCGCGGCCAGTTCGAGCGAGAAGCCGTGCTCCTCGAGGATCTCGGCCTCGCTCCAGCGGCCGGGGCGGTAGAACTTGACCACCACCGCCGAGCGATCCTCCAGGTAGACCTGGTAGACCCGGTTTTCATAGGAGTTCAGGCCGGTGAGCCGGCCGTCGCCGTGCAGGCCGAGGGTCGCGAGCGCGTCGAGCACCACGTCGGGCGTGAGGCTCTCGTAGGGATGGGTGTTGGCGGGCGCTGCGGGAGAAGGGGTCATGCAGCGATTGTCGCCACACGGGCCCCGGGGGGCGTTACAGCCCGCCCGGTTGCTTGTAAAGCGAAAGGATATGCCCGGTGCGCGGGTCGCCCTTGCCGGCCAGCACCTGCGCGTAGGCGGCCTGCACGGCTTCGCCGCCATGGTGGTGCTCGGCGTGCAGCCAGGGGTTGTTGACGTCGGTCACCGTGGCGAGGAAGTTGCGCCAGGCCGCCACCATGCGCCGGCCGAATTCGTCCGTGCCCCATTCGGCGGTGCGCTTCTTGATCTGCGCCGGTGCGAAGAACAGTGTGGCGCGCGGGCCCGACAGGGCCTTGCCCGCGCCCTTGGAGGCGAGTTGCTCCACGTGCGTGCCGCCGATCGAACAGCTGTACTTCAGATTCGTGAAGCGCTCGTGGATGGCGTTGCGCAGCCCGCCGTTGCCGGCGAAGTCGACGTACACGCAAGGCGTGTCCGCCGCGATGCCGTCGAGCGCGTCGTAGGTCATCACGCGGTGGTAGCAGCCCAGGCTTTCGCAGAAAGCGACGTTGGCTGGCGAGGTCAGGCCGATCACCTCGATGCCCTTGCGCTGGTGCAGCTGAAAGGCCGTGCCGTAGGCCGTCTTGCTCGATGCGCTCGACAGCAGCATGGTGCTCGCGCCGAAGAAGTCGTTGTCGGCCATGAAGTCGTCGATGAGCCACGAGGTGATGAACAGCGGGCGCAGCAGCGCCTGCAGGTCTTCGGTTTCGGTGGTGTAGAGCGGGTCGGCGTTGCAGCGGAAGTACTGGTTGTAGACCGCGGGCAGCTCGGCGCGGTGCGCGGCGGCGTCGGTGAAGCGCGCGACCGACAGCCGGTCGGGGCTCAGCACCGCGCTCGAGGCCATCGGCCAGTAGCCGTAGAGCCGCTCGCCCACCGCCACGCCGGGGTGCAGCGACTGCACCACGCTCGCAAAGCCCCACACCGGAATGCTGCCCCAGCCTTCTTCCTCGGACGGAAAGAACTGCCAGTAGCTCATCGCCTCGCCGAAGGCGGCGTAGGTGATGTTGTTGGAAGTGAGCGCAAAGCTGTCGATGCGCACGCGCACCTGGCCGTCGGTGAGCGGCTCGTCGCTGGCGGTGTGCAGGCGCGTGGTGGCGAGCTGGTCTTTGCGGATGAGAAGGCTGGTGGTGCTCATGAGCGAGGCTCCGGGCGGTTGGTATGCGGCTACGTTAGCCAGCCTCGATGAAAGGCGCCACCGCGCGGCGCGTTTGCGCGTCACCCGTGAGACATCGGCGGGCATGAAAAAAGCGACCCGGCTTGTGGCCAGGTCGCTTCTTCGCGTGTGCAACAAGCGGTCAGGCGATCGTCAATTCGACGTCGATGTTGCCGCGCGTTGCGTTCGAATACGGGCACACCTGGTGAGCGGCGTCGACCAGCTTCTGCTTGGCGTCGGTGTCCAGGCCGGGCAGCGTGATCGCCAGCTTCACGGCGATGCCGTAGGCGGCGCCGCCGTTCGTTGGGCCGAGCGAAACGCTGGAGTCGATGGCGACGTCCTCGGGCACCTTCACGCCGATCTTCGGGCCCACGGCCTTCATCGCGCCGATGAAGCAGGCGGCGTAGCCGACCGCGAACAGCTGCTCGGGGTTGGTGCCGGGCTTGCCGGAACCGGGCGAGCTCAGCTTGACGTCGATGGCGCCGTCGCTGGACTTGCCTGCGCCGTCACGGCCGCCGACCGTGTGGGCTTCTGCGGTGTAGAGCACTTTGTCGAGCTTGGTGGTCATGGTGATTCCTTTGGTGATGATGGAGGAGGGTGGTGAAAAGCTTCGTTCTTTCCCGAGGGGGCGATCGAAGCGGGAGAAAAAGTTGCGCTGCGTCAGGCCGCTTTCCTGATGCGGTCGCGCAGGGCCTGGATCTGCTGGGTGAGCGAAATCAGCTCGGGCACCGAGCACTGGGCCGCCGCCATCAGGCACTCGGGCACGCCGGCCGCGCGGCCCTTGAGCTTGCGGCCGGCGGATGTCAGCGTGATGTGCACGCGGCGCTCGTCGGCCACGTCGCGCACGCGGGCCACATAGCCGTTGGCCTCGAGGCGCTTGAGCAGCGGCGTGAGCGTGCCGGAGTCCAGAGACAGGCGATCCCCGAGCGCGGAGACCGTGGGGCCGTCCTGCTCCCACAGGGCGAGCATCACGAGGTACTGGGGGTAGGTGAGCTGCAGCTTTTCCAGCACCGGCTTGTAGAGCCGCGTCATGGCCAGCGAAGCGGAATACACGGCGAAACACAGCTGGTTGTCCAGCTTGAGCATTTCGTCGGCGGGGGCTGGGGTGGAGCGCATGGGCGAATTGTAGCGAGCAATTGAATTGTGTGCAATGTAAAGACAAGGTAAACGGCGTGCCACACTTAAGGCTTTGGTTTCGCTCCCGCTTTCCGTTCCGCCCAGCACCCCGCCCGATTCCGTATGCGCCCCTCTCCGATTCCTTCGGCAGGAACCATTCCGGCCCGCGCTGTTCCGTCTCCCGCCGCGCATCGCGACATCCTGTGGGCCCTGGGTGCAATGCTGCTGCTGTGGACCCTCTCGATCGCCGGGTTCTACCCGACCCCGCCCTGGGACAACGTCGAGGAGCTGTTCTGGGGCGGCAGCTTCGAATGGAGCTACTACAAGCATCCGCCGCTGCCGAGCTGGCTGATGGGCGTGCTGATCCACTTGGGCGGACGCCAGCCCTGGCTGACCTATGCCGCCGGCGTCGGCTGCGGGGTGGGCGCGCTCTACCTCGTCTGGCGCTGGTCGACCGCGCTGGTCCATCCGGCCCGCGCGGCTCTGGCCGTTCTGCTCGGCTCGCTGGTGACCTACCACGTGCAGCGCGCGGTCGTCTACAACCACAACACCGTGCAGCTGCTGCCGCTGGCCGGCTACTGGTGGATGCTGTGGCGCGTGCTGCATGCGCCGTCGTCGTCGAGGCTGCGGGACTGGGCCTGGCTCGGTGTCTTTGCGGCGCTGTCGATGCTCACCAAGTACAGCGCGGTGGTGCAGTTCGCGGTCGGCGCGGCCTTCATCGTGAGGCAGGGCCAGTGGCGCGACGCGCAGGTGCGGCGCGGGCTGCTGCTGGCGGGCGGCGTGGCGTTGCTGCTGATGGCGCCGCACCTGTGGTGGGTGCTGGAGCACTCCGCGCGGACGATCGCCTACGCGCGCCATTCCGTCCAACCGGCGGGTGGGCACGGGTACGGCCTGCGCCATCTGGTGCACGTGTTCGTGGTGCAGGTGGCCCGGCTGTCGCCGATGCTGCTGCTGGCCGGCTGGGCCTGGTTCACACGCGCCTCCGTGGCGCCGCCGCCGCTGTCCTCGGCCGCCACGCCGGGACTGAGTGCGTTCGACCGGCGCTTTCTGGCCTGGGCCACGCTCGGGCCCGCGTGCCTGGTGTTTCCCGCGGCCATCCTGCTGAAGATCCCGCTGGCTGCGTCCTGGCTCACCACCTTCTTCCTGCCGGCGGCGCTGTGGGCGGTGGCCGTGCTGCCCGGCCTCGAGGCGGAGCGCTGGAGCCGCCGCCGGTGGCGCGGCGTCGTGGCCACCGTGGTGGTGCTGCATGTGGCCGGCGCGCTCGGCCAGGGGTGGGTCGACGGTGTGCTGAGCAGGCGGCTCGGCTACATCACGCGCGCCAACCTGCCGGCCGGGGCAGTCGCCGATGCCTTGCGCGCCATCTGGCACGACCGCGCCGGCGACCGGCCGTTCAGGCTGCTCGTCGGCGACACCTGGTTCGCGGGCGCGGTGGCGCTGAAGATGGACCCGTCGATGCAGCTGCTGATCGACGGCGACGAGCGCAACTCCCCCTGGCTGGCCCCCGGCGCGCTGGAGCGTGAAGGCGGCATGGTGCTGATCCTCGACACGCAGGAGTTCCGCTCCGAGGGCGCCTTGCTCGAACCCCGGCTCGCGCAGGCTGATTGCCGCGGCACGCTGGACATTCCCTGGGCCGGCACCGACGAGCGCAACAGCTTGCGCGTGCGCTGGGGCATCGTGCTGCCGCACGGCGAGCATGGGGCGAAGAACTGCGGGGCGCACGCGCGTCAATGACGCCGACGCCGCCGGGGCTCGTCAGCCCCTGAACCGCTTGCGCGTCAACGCCAGCGCGATCCAGAAGGCGACGACCGCATAGACGGCCAGCACCGCCGCGTGCACCCACCAGCCGGTCGGCCACTGGTCCATGAAGAGGGGCCGCACCAGCGCCACCGCGTTGGTCAGCGGCAGCCACGCCGCCACGGCCCTCACCGCCGAGGGCAATTGCTCCACAAAGTGAGGAGATCGGGTTGACGCACACGACTGATCGACGATAGGCGACCGCACGGCCCGTCATGCCCTGTTGGAGGCGCCGCCCATTACTCCGCTGACGGCCTTCGTGCGGCAGCTGCGCGATAAGCCGGAGGGACCTTATGCTGAGCCCTATTTCGACCCATGCGACGGAGGCACAGCCGCCGAGTGTCTCTTCCCGCTCGAGGCACCTGGACCGCGTGCGATCAAGTCTGGTTCTGTCTCGCGCAACAATCCGGACGAGACTGCAAAGAACTTCTTCGTACTCCACCAGGAAGCTGGCATCGACCGCACGCGCACGATTGTTTGGAACATCGTCCCGTGGCATGTCGGCAACGCCCAGCAGAGCAAGATCTGGCCGGTGACCTGAGCGGACCTTTCCAAGGCACGCGGTGCTCTGGAAGCAGTGCTGCTTCATTTGTCGGCATTGCGCTTCATTGTTTTGGTCGGTCGCGAGGCCGCCTTGGCTAGCGAATCGATCGGCCAGATCGCCCGACGAGCCCAGCTGTTCTTGATGCCGCATCCAAGTCCCAGCAATGTCAACCGCAGACTAACGGACCGTCGCGAAATCGCTGCTTCGCTGTGCAGGTTGAGGGAAAGGCTCAACGCAGTGAGAGCATTCTTCTGTTCCGCCTGGAGGCAGCAAAACGCCGTATCCGTGCAATCCATCACTCTCCGGACGGTCCATGGCCGTGCGAAAGATAACTCTTCACCTCATTTGCAGGCAACGCGGCCGCACATAATGAATCGGGCGCCTTCCAACATCAGAGAGTCCGGGGTCGAACCTGATGGCGTGGGGACGAAATCGTTTCTTCGCATGCGGGGGATCTCGTCAGAGCAGCTATCCACCGGACTGATGCCTCGGACACATAGGGAGAAAAATATGAGTGGCCGTGAATTCTGCGCACCAGACAATTCCAACTATCCGAAGTGGTCAAGTTGGGATGTCTTCAAATGGCAAGCGCTCTCTGAGAAGTTTGGTGGCGGCCGCGCGTACCTGACCGCCTATAAGGACGGCTGGGTTGTCTACAACAAGAACCGAATCGTCGAGATCGCCAAGCAAGAAAAGATACCGCCTGTCCTCCTCGCATCCGTCGCATGGGCCGAAGTGGGGGGCAAGCCCGATGGCACCAAGAAACCAGTATTCTTCGAACGATCCTTACAGACTTGGTTCAATCAAAGGGGCGGCGCGCCAGGCATTTATGACAAGCCGCCTGGAGGCACTTCCGTTGGCGCCGTCAGCATCCAAATGCGCAATGCCGCAAGAGAATTGGGCTTGTCCATCGAGGAAATGTCCTTCTCCGATCAGGTGGCCATGTTGAACTGCCTCAATACAGACGTCTTCAATCTGACGGTGGTCGCCAAGCATCTACGTGGCTTGGTCCTGCACGACTACCCGAGCGCAGGTACAGCCCATTTGACCGATGAGCAGTTCATTGCCGCGGGCGCGCGCTACAACCGGGGGACAACTCGCCCGCTGGCGGATATCACGAACTCGATCAAGCTCCCGCCGGGTGCCAGGGGCCGGGAATATTCAGAGTACGGACGCAGAATGATTGAGCATCGAGAGCATGTTTCACGCCTGCTCAACAGATTCTGAGCATGAAGAAACTTGGCGCGATCGGCATGTCGTTCTACGCACTTCTGTGCGTGGCAGTTATGTTCATGATGCCGATGAACGAGTACGAATGGATGCTCGACGATCCCAAGGCGCGCGCTGACGGCCTCACCTTTTGCGGGTTGCCCCTTGATGACGGAATCGACGCCAGAATCATCGCGCTCATCGTGCTGTTGCCCCTCGTTATCGCGGGCTGCGCGCTATCCGCAAAGAAGCGCCGGATTCATTACTCCGCCTGGCTCGCATTGGTGGTGCTATTGGTTTGGGGTTGGCGTTTTTTTGTCCACTACCCGCTTTGCCCCGGGCGAGAGGCTTTCTAGGAACATTGGACTCATCGTCCCGAGTACAACCTTCGGGGCAGTACGGTTGGGATGACGCCTTCCCCTCGTGCTAGAAATTCGCGATAAGCAACTTGCGCGACGCGGGCACGGCGACCAGTCTTCAGCTCCCGAGCGTTTCGGCAAGCAGCCTGAGTACGATGGAATCGGCGCCCGTGCGAGACCTAGCCCTGGGAAAACAAGAGAACAGCTACCCCCGAAATCTCTTCCGAGTCAACGCCAGAGCCACCCAGAAAGCCGCAACCGCATACACAGCCAGCACCCCCGCATGCACCCACCAGTTCGCTGGCCATTGGTCCATGAACAGCGGCCGCACCAGCGCCACCGCGTTGGTCAGCGGCAGCCACGCCGCCACGGCCCTCACCGCCGAGGGCAATTGCTCCAGCGGAAAGAACACGCCGCTCAGGAACATCATCGGCGTCATGAACAGCGTGAAGTAGTACGTGAAGAAGTCGTAGCCCTTCGCCAGCGCATTGAAGATCAGCGCGATCGACGAGAAGGTGATGCCGGCGCCGACCAGCACCATCCACGCGACGACGAGTTTCGGGCTGTGGCTGATGCCCAGCCCGAGCATCACGAACAGGATCGCCGTGACCGTGAAGATCGACTTGAACGCGGCCCACAGCATCTCGGCCAGCACGATGTCGTCGAGACCGACCGGCGCGTTCATGATGCCGTCCCAGGTCTTCTGCACATGCATGCGCGAGAACGCCGAGTACAGGGCCTCGAAGCTCGCCGCGTTCATCGCGCTCATGCAGATCGAGCCGCTCGCCAGGAACAGGATGTACGGCACCTTCATGCCGTCGACCGACACCTGCCCCACCAGCGCGCCCATGCCGTAGCCGAAGGCGACGAGCCAGATGAGCGGCTCGGCGATGTTGCCGATCAGGCTCGGAATGGCGAGCTTGCGCCACACCAGCAGGTTGCGCAGGAACACGGGCCACCAGCGCAGCGAGAGTTCGGGCGCGCGCCACACGGAAGGCGCAGGCGGCGACGCAGCGGTCGCAATGTTGTTCATGATTTCCTCTCCATTTCAGGAATACCGCGGAACCGGCTTTGCCGGGCCGCTGGTATTGCCCCCGGCGAGGGGGTAGGAGGCCACACGAAGTGGGCAAGCCTGGGGGTGTGCCGCATTCTTAGCCGTCCTCCCGGATCTGCCTGCCGGTAAGCTTGAGGAACAGGTCCTCCAGGTTCGCGGGCCGATGAAAAGTGCGCAGGCCGCTGTGTCGCGTCAGCGCATCGAGCAGCCGCCGCGCGTCCTGCGTGTAGAAGAAAACGGTCTCCCCGCTGACCTCCACGCGTGCTGCCATCGCCTTCAGTTCGGGTGAGTCGGCCAGCGACAGCGCGCCGTTGCCGTACACCTCGACCACGTCGGGTTCCAGGTGCTCGGCGATCAGGTCGCGCGGCCGGCCTTCGGCGATCTTGCGGCCGTGGTCGAGCACCAGCAGGCGCGAGCACAAACGCTCGGCCTCGTCCATGAAATGCGTGGTCAGCAAGATCGACTTGCCCTGCTGCAGCAAGACCTGCAGCCGCTCCCACATGAGGTGCCGCGCCTGCGGATCGAGCCCGGTGGTCGGCTCGTCGAGCAGCAGCAGCCTGGGATCGTTGACCAGCGCGCGCGCCAGCGACAGCCGCCGCCGCATGCCGCCCGACAGTTCGCCCGGCTTCGCATCGGCCTTGTGCGACAGCGCCGCGAACTCCAGCAGCTGCGGCACGCGAGCGCGCACCTGCGCCTTGCCGAAGCCGAAATAGCGGCCGTACACCACGAGGTTCTCGGCGCAGCTGAAATCCGGGTCGAGCGTGTCGAACTGCGTCACCACGCCGAGCTGCGCCTTGATGGCCAGCGCGTCGCGCGGCATCTGCAGCCCCAGCGCGGAGATGTCGCCGCCGTCCGGCGCGGTGAGGCCCAGGCACATGCGGATGGTGGTGGTCTTGCCCGCGCCGTTCGGGCCGATCACGCCCAGGCACTCGCCGGGCGCGATCTCGAACGAGAGGTCGTCGACGACGGTGGTGCCGCCGTAGCGCTTGTGCAGATGGCTGGCGTGGAAGAGCGGAGACTGAATGGAGGATTGTGTGGGTGGCACGCGGCCATTCTGACGCAGCCGTGCCGCGGGCGCCCCATCGCTTCAATCGATGGACAACCGCGCGTGTTCGGGGCCACTACATGGCGGGCGCGTCCGGCGGACCCTCGATAACCCGGGTCGAACCGCACGCCGGCGGCGGCACAATCGACGCCAAGAATGGCGTTTGTGCGGTGGGAGGCCCAAAGATGCTGCGTTTCTGGCTGGCGCTGCCGGTGCTGATGCTGTTCGGCGCCTGCGCACCTTTTCATCGGCCGCTGGCGGTTGCGGACCGCGACAAGGTTCAGGAAGTCGACGTGCGCGTCGTCGTTGCGCAGGAGAGCTTCATGTTCTCCGCGCAGCCCCCCGGCGTGAGCGCGGCCACGGGCGGCGGGCTGATCGGCGCGCTGATCGATTCGTCGGTGCAGCAATCGCGCCAGAAGGACATGAGCGCCGAGGTGCAGGCCATCGTCGGACCGCTGCTCGACTACGACTACCGCGTGGAGGCGGGCAAGGCCCTCGGCACGCTGCTGGCCGAGCCGAGTTCGTTCCCGCTGAAGATCCGCTCGTCGCAGGTGCTCGCGGCCATGCCGGCGAAGGTCGAGCATGAGGCCCGCATCGCCGCCACGAAGGCAGGTCCCGCCTACATGGTGCTGCTGCTGCAGTACGCGCTGGAGCCCGGCCTGGGCGCCTTCACCACGCGAACCTCGGCCCTGCTGTGGCAGGACGGCCGCAGCGAGCCGAGCTACCGCGCCGCCGCCATCTTCCAGACACCCATCGGCGGCACGGCGCGCGCCGCCGTGCTGCGGCGGCTGACGGCGAACGACGGGCAGGTGCTGCGCGGCGTGATGCGCGAGTCGATGGCGCAGACCCTGCATGCGGTGGCGCTGGACATTGCCGGCGCCCGCTCCGGCGGCGTGAAGACCGCGCGCTTCAACGTCAACGGCTCGTGGGTGACGCTGGCCGGCCAGGGCTTCGACGAGCAGCCGGGCCGCGTGCTGTTCCGCGACCAGGACGGCGCCATGTATTCGGTCAGGAGCGCCGCGCCATGAGGCTGTGCCAAGAACAACTCGCCGCTGCTGCATTCGCCGCGCTCTGCGCCCTGCCCACCCTCTCGCACGCCCTCACCGAGAGCGAGCCGCTCTCCATGGTCTTCGAGCCGGCGCCCGAACCGGCCGAGCGGCCCAACGGCGTACCGGCCGCACCGCTGCGGCTCGCGCGCGACTGCACGCTGTACCTGTCCGCGATCGAGGACACGCGCAGCAACAAGGTCAACGCCGGCAACCTCACGGTGATGATGCCGACGGTGCACGCCACGCCCCGGTCGGTGCAGTCGCTGCGCAGCGGCGACGCGACGGCGTGGACGCGCGGGGCGCTGCAGTCGCTGGGCCGCTATGGACTCCAGGCGGTGCCGGGGGCGCCGCCCGCAGGCGACAGTGGCGCCAGGCAGGCTGTGGCCGACGTTGCGCTGCGCCTCGCCCATGCGTGGTCGGTGAACCTGAACCTGGTTTCGCATGTCGTGCTCAAGGTGAGCTACCGCCTGCCCGGTGGCGGGACCGCCGCGCGCCAGTACCACGGCATGGGCACGCGCACCAACTGGACCAGCGCCAACGGCGAGTTCATGTCGGTGCTGAACCTCGGCCTTGAAGAAGCGGTGCGCGGCATGGCGATCGACGCCGCCTCGCTCTGCGACGGCAGGCCGCTGCCCGAGCCGGTGGGTGCGCCATGAAGCGCGCGCTGAAGCTGCACCTGACGTGCGGCGTTTTGCAGGAATCGCAAATGGCGGCCTTCGTCGTGGTGTGCGAGCAAGTCGGGCTCAAGCCGATGCTGATCGACCTCGCCCACGGCGAGCAGAAGCAGCAGCCCATCGCCACCGGCTGGCTTCGCGGCACGCTCGAGGAAGCGAAGGCCGAGGCCATGGCCTTGGGGCAATGGCTGGCGCGCGCGGGCATGGCGGTGCGGCGCGTGAAGATCGAGGCGTCGGTCCAGGGCTGGGAGCGGCTGAGCCAGCCCGACCAGTATTTCGAGTGGCGCGGCAAGCTGCTGCTGCACAACGCATCCGCGCTGCAGCACCTGTGCGAGACGCACGGTGCGCGGCTGTCGCGCAACAGCCTCATGGGCGAGACCGGCATGCGCTTCGTCACGCTGCGCAGCCGCGAGCCGCTGGCCGGGTTCAAGGCCCGGGTGGCGGCGCTGGCTGGCCAGCTGGAACGCGAAGGCTGGCTGCCGCTGAAGCAGGACAGCGAGATCTGCCTGCACGACAGCCGCGAATCGCTCGACGACGGCTGGCCGGGCAGCGCCGCTTGACGCCGCCCGGGCTCAGAGCCTGAGGCCGCTGAACTCCATCTTCATCCACTCGATGAACGCCCGCGTGCGCGCGGGCAGCAGCCGCGCGTTGGGATAGATCACGCTCACCGGCCGCGGCGGCGGCTCGAAGTCTTCGAGCACCAGCTTCAACCGGCCCTGCACCACGTGCGGCATCACCTGGTACGAGAAGAAGGTGCCGAAGCCCATGCCCGCCGCGCACGACTCGATGGCCGGGGCCAGGTGGTTGAACTCCAGGCGGTTGTTCGGCGTCACGCTGATCGTCTTGCCGCCGTCGCGGAACAGCCACTGCGCCGGTGCGTCGATGCGGCCGCGCACGCAGGGCGCACCGGCCAGGTCGCGCGGATGCCGTGGCGTGCCGTGCTGCGCGAGGTACGCAGGGCTCGCGGCCACCACGCGGCGGATGGTGCCGAGCGTCTGCGCCACCAGCGACGAATCTTCCAGCGGGCTGATGCGGATGCCCACGTCGATGCCCTCCTCGAGCAGGTTCACGGTGCGGTCGTACAGGCGCACGCTACAGCGCACCTTTTCGTGGCGCTGCATGAAGCGCACGATGGCGGGCGCCACGTACATGTGGCCGAAGAGCACCGGCGCGGTGATCGTGAGCTGGCCCGCCGGCTCGCGCGCCTCGGCCTTCAGCGCGAGGTCGGCGGCGTCGGCCGCGAGCAGCACTTCGCGCGCGCTCGGCAGGTAGTGGCGGCCTTCCTCGGTGAGCGACAGCCGGCGCGTGGTGCGGTGGAACAGTCGCACGCCCAGGTGCGCCTCCAGCGCGGCGAGCGAGCGCACCACTGCCGGCAGCGAGCTGCCGAGCGCCTCGGCGGCGCGAGTCAGGCTGCCCTGGTCGGCAATCTGAACGAAGGTCTGCATGGCCTTGAAACGATCCATGGCGCGATTAAACCGGAAAACGCAGCAGTCAAATACTGAATTGGCTATTCATTCATCTGATGCAAGAGAGAACAATCCAGGCAACGCCCCCGCCATCCTCAAACAAGGAGTTCCCATGACCACCGCCCCCCCCCCCCAGCCCCACAAACTCTAATGTTGCGCCAAAAAGGGCCCCCTGCATAGCGTGGGCCTGTTACAAGCGATGATCGGCCGGCCCAT
>NZ_JBGLYU010000036.1:0-62309 GCF_047304235.1 Variovorax sp. Varisp36 | reverse complement strand
GCTCCCGCCGCGGCCCCCCAGGTCGCCGAACGCGAACGCGTGGCACTGGGCTGGTTGCACACCGCCCACTTCCTGACCAGCGCCCCCCAGCTTGAGCACCTGCCCCCCGTCGACCTGCCCGAGATCGCCTTCGTCGGCCGCTCCAATGCGGGCAAATCGACTGCCATCAACACCCTCACGCAGCAGACGCGGCTGGCCTTCGCCTCCAAGACGCCGGGCCGCACGCAGCACATCAACCTGTTCGGCATCGGCAAGCAGAAGGTCGACGATGCGGTGCTGGCCGACCTGCCCGGCTACGGCTACGCGGCCGTGCCCAAGGAGGCCAAGCTGCGCTGGCAGCGCGTGATGGGCAACTACCTGATGACGCGCGAGAGCCTGCGCGGCGTGGTGCTCATGTGCGACCCGCGCCACGGCCTGACCGAACTCGACGAGATCCTGCTCGACGTGATCCGCCCGCGCGTGCAGCAGGGCCTCAAGTTCCTCGTGCTGCTGACCAAGTCCGACAAGCTCACGCGCAGCGAAGCCGCCAAGGTGCTGTCGATTACGCGACTGAACGCCGGCGGCGGCGAGGTGAAACTGTTCTCGGCGCTGAAAAAGCAGGGCGTCGGTGAAGCGGCCGAGCTGCTGTGGCGCTGGGTGCACCCGGAAGAGACTGCAGCAGCCCCCGCCGAACCACCGGAGCCGCCAGCAGAGACCTGACTGAACCCCAGAACAGGCTGCATCGGCCGTCCAGCGTGCGTAGTTCACTATCAAAAGAATAGCGACAGTCAACCCAAGGAGACAAGAAGCATGATCGAGACCTTCCAACGCAGCCTGCCCAATGGCACCACCCTGAGTTGCCGCGCTGCCGGCCAGCCGGGCCGGCCGCTGATGGTGTTCCTCCACGGCTTCCCCGAAGCCGCGTTCATCTGGGACGAACTGCTGGCGTACTTCTCGGACCCGGCCCACGGCGGCTACCGCTGTGTGGCACCCAACCTGCGCGGCTTCGAGAAGTCGAGCGCGCCGACCGACGTGGCGGCCTACAAGGCTCACCTGCTGATCCAGGACATCCAGCAGCTCGTGGCGACCGAGAGCACCGACGGCACCATGGCCGCGCTGGTGGCCCACGATTGGGGCGGCGCCTTTGCCTGGGGCTATGCCAACGCGTTCCCGCAGCAGATCCGCAAGCTGGTCATCATCAATTCGCCGCACCCGGGCACCTTCACGCGCGAACTGCGCAACAACCCGGCGCAGCAGCAAGCCAGCGCCTACATGAACTTCCTCGCGCGCCCCGACGCCGAGGCGCTGCTCGCCGCCGACGACTTCAAGCGCATGTGGCCCTTCTTCACGCTGATGAAGGCCGGCCCGGACGGCTTCGGCTGGCTCACCGAGGAAGTGAAGCAGAAGTACCGCCAAGTCTGGGGCGCAGGCCTCACCGGCGCCTGCAACCTCTACCGCGTGACGCCGATGAAGCCGCCGCTGCCCGGCCACACCATCGACGGCATCCCGGTGCTGCCGCGCGAACGGCTCACGGTGGAAGTGCCGACCTTCGTGTTCTGGGCACTCGACGACGCGGCACTGTTGCCCGGCCTGCTCGAAGGGCTCGACGAGTACGTGCCTAAGCTCGAGGTCAAGAAAGTGCCGGACGCGACCCATTGGATCGTGCATGAGCAGCCGCAACTGGTTGCCCGCGAGATCGAGGGATTCTTGCAGCGGAACTGATGCCGCCGCCGGGCCGCCCCAAGGCGAGCCCCGCCTCCTCCTCGGGAGATGGAGCTGCACGCAGCGAAGCGAAGTGAAAAGCCGGGAGCCCTTCCTTCAATAGATCGGCGGTTCGCCCTCGGGGCGGGTCTTGAAACGGCGATGCACCCAGTAGTACTGCGAGGGCATCGTGTCGATGTAGCCCTGCAGCCGCGTGTTCATGAGCGCGGTATCGGCCTCCACATCGTCGGTCGGGAAGTTCTGCCACTGCGGCAGCACCTCGATCTCGTAGCCGCCGGGCGTCAGCTTCGACACCACCGGCACCACCTTGGCCTTGCCCAGCCGTGCAAAGCGCGACAGCGAGGGCACGGTGGCCGCCTGCACGCCATAGAACGGCACGAAAATGGTCTGGTCGCGGCCGAAGTCCATGTCGGGCAGCAGGTACAGCAGGCCGCCCTTGCGCAGGCCCTGCAGCACGGGCTTGATGCCGTCCACCCGGTTGAGCGCCGCCACATCGCCGAAGCGGGTGCGGCCCTCGCGGATCCAGGCGTCGACCATCGGATCGCGCTGGGTCGTGTAGATGGTGGCCGAGGGGCGCGCCGTGTGCATGGTCAGCGCTGTGGCCGCGGCGTCCAGGCCGTAGAAGTGCGGCGCGAACAGGATCATCGGCGCATCGCCGTCGGCGATCTCGCGGATCTCCGCCGCCGCCCCAACCACCTTGAGCCGGCTCGCCACGACTTTCTCGGGCGCATGCCAGAGCCAGCTGCGGTCCAGCCAGGACTGCGCCACATAGACGAAGGTCTGGCGCGCGATGGCGCGGCGCTCGGCCTCCGACTTGCCGGGGAAGCAGACCGCCAGGTTGGTGTCGACCACGCGCCGCCGCGGCACGGCGACGGTGTGCAGGATGCGGCCGAGGAACGCGCCGAAGCCGCGCACGAGCGGCAGCGGCAGCGGCGCGATCACGCGCATGAAGCCGATGCCGAGCCGGGAACCGAGGCTCATGCGGCCTCCCTGGCGGCTGCGGCCACGCGCTCGGCGCGCGGCTCCTTGTAGCGGGCGTAGTCCCACACGTACTGGCCCGGCAGGCTGTGGATCAACCGGCCGATGGCGTCGTTCATGGCCGCAGCCGCGTCCTCGATGGAGGCTGACGGGTCGGTCAGCGCCGTGCCGACGATGGGCTCGAAGCGGACCACGTAGCCGGCGCCGTTCGGCAGCCGCTCGCAGACGCTCAGGAAGCAGGCCGCGCCGGTCTGTTGCGCAAGGCGGGGAAGCAGGGTCATGGTGTAGGCGGGCCGGCCCAGGAACGGCGCCCAGACGCCCTGCCCCATCGGCGGCACCTGGTCGGGCAGGATGCCGGTGTAGCCGCCGCTGCGCAGCGTGCGGATCAGGCCGCGCACGCCGCTGTTGTTGGTGGGCAGCGTCTGCAGGCCGGGCCGGTCGCGCGAGCCGGCGGCGATCAGGTCGGCCATCCACTTCTTGCGCGCCGGCCGGAACAGCGCGGTGATCGGCCCGTAGGCCGACAGGAAGCGCTCGCCGATCGCCTGGCCGCACATCTCCCAGCTGCCGAGGTGCGGTGCCACCAGGATCACGCCTTTCTTCGCCTGCATGGCGGCCTCGAAGGCCTCCACGCCCTCCCAGCGCACCACGCGATGCAGCACGGTCTCGCCGTGCGGGCGCAGCCAGAGCCAGGGCAGCTCGGAAGCCATCTTGCCGGCGGCGGCGATGGCGGGACGGTATTGGTCGGGCGCGAAGCCCGCGCTCTCGGCGTTGGCCTTGAAGCGGCGGCGGTAGTCCGGCGCGCTCCACCAGACCAGCCAGCCCAGCATGGCACCGAGCCGATGCATCAACGGCATCGGCACGCGGGCGAGCAGGCGAAACAGGGTGATCATTGAAAGCGGGAGGGTCAAAAAACGGACGCGCGCGCATGGTATGCGCGGCTCGAATAGAATCCAAATTGTCGCCGAGTTACGGAACAACTTGCAGGGCGACAAACACAAGCGCGAAAGCGATTGTGCCCGTCGATTAATCGACATCTGCTAAAGCGTTCGCCAGGGCTCCGCAGAGTTGGCAACGCGCCAAATCACTTCAAGGAGCTTTGAACAAAATGGCGAACGACTTCCTCTTCACTTCCGAATCGGTTTCCGAAGGCCACCCCGACAAGGTTGCCGACCAGATCTCCGACGCGATCCTGGACGCGATCTTCGAGCAGGACCCGCGCAGCCGCGTGGCCGCCGAGACGCTGACCAACACCGGCCTCGTGGTGCTCGCCGGCGAGATCACGACCAACGCGCACGTCGACTACATCCAGGTCGCGCGCGACACCATCAAGCGCATCGGCTACGACAACACCGAGTACGGCATCGACTACAAGGGCTGCGCGGTGATGGTCTGCTACGACAAGCAGTCCAACGACATCGCCCAGGGCGTGGACCACGCGAGCGACGACCACCTGAACACCGGCGCCGGCGACCAGGGCCTGATGTTCGGCTACGCCTGCGACGAGACGCCCGAGCTGATGCCCGCGCCCATCTACTACGCGCACCGCCTCGTCGAGCGCCAGGCACAGCTGCGCAAGGACGGCCGCCTGCCCTTCCTGCGCCCCGACGCCAAGAGCCAGGTCACGATGCGCTACGTCGACGGCAAGCCGCACAGCATCGACACCGTGGTGCTCTCCACGCAGCACAGCCCAGACCAGAGCGAGACGCCGACCAAGATGAAGGCCTCGTTCAACGAAGCCATCATCGAGGAGATCATCAAGCCCGTGCTGCCGAAGGAATGGCTCAAGGACACGCGCTACCTGATCAATCCGACCGGCCGCTTCGTCATCGGCGGCCCGCAGGGCGACTGCGGCCTCACGGGCCGCAAGATCATCGTCGACACCTACGGCGGTGCCTGCCCGCACGGCGGCGGCGCGTTCTCGGGCAAGGACCCGTCGAAGGTCGACCGCTCGGCCGCCTATGCCGCACGCTACGTGGCCAAGAACATCGTGGCCGCCGGCCTGGCGCGCCAGTGCCAGATCCAGGTGGCGTACGCCATCGGCGTGGCGCAGCCGATGAACATCACGGTCTACACCGAAGGCACCGGCGTGATTCCTGACGAGAAGATCGCCGAACTCGTGCGCGAGTTCTTCGACCTGCGTCCGAAGGGCATCATCCAGATGCTCGACCTGCTGCGCCCGATCTACCAGAAGACCGCCGCCTACGGCCACTTCGGCCGCGAGGAGCCCGAGTTCACCTGGGAAGCGACGACGCAGGCCGCCGCACTGCGCGCGGCAGCCGGCCTCAAGTAAGCGACAAGAACCGGCGGTGGGTCGTCAGAAGCGGTACGCGCCGCTCAGGCCCACCGTCCAGTTGCGGCCCGGTGCGGGCTCGTAATAGCGCGCATTGCCCTCGTTGACGATGACCGAGCCCACGTAGCGCCGGTCGAACAGGTTGTCGACACGCGCGAAGGCATTGAACTCCCAGCGCTCCCATTTCTTCAGGTAGCCCGCATACACCGCCGCGACGGCATAGCCCGGCGCGCTCGCGGTGTTGGCATCGTTGGCCTGGATGCGCCCCAGCGCGCGCATCTCGACGCCGGCGCGCCAGCCGTCGGGCGGCACCCAGCCCAGCGATGCGAACAGCGACTGCCGCGCGATGCCGGGAATGCGGTTGCCCGCGGCGACGGTATTGGCCGCCGCGCACGGTGACGGCGAGCAGAAGGCGTCGCGGTAGGTCGCGTCCAGCCACGTGTAGGCCAGTTGCGTGCGCCAGTGGTTCGCGGTCTCATGCTGCCAGCCCAGCTCAAAGCCGTTGCGCTTCGTGCGCCCCGCGTTCTGGAAGGTGGCACGGCCGCCGACGTTGGTGTCCGTCACGATCTCGTCGCGCGTGCGGGTCTGGAACAGCGCTGCCGTCAGCAGGCCACCGGCAAGCCGCGCCTTGGCGCCGAGTTCGATGCTGTCGTTCACCGCAGGCCGCAGCGCGAAGTTGAGCCCGCTCGCGCCATTTGCCCGATAGGAAAGTTCGTTCAGTGTCGGCGTCTCGAAGCCGCGGCCGATGGAGCCGTACAGGGCCAAGTCGGGCGTCGCCTGGTAGCGCAGCGAGGCCACCGGCAGGGTCTTGCTGTAGCGCGCACTGCCGCTGTCGTCGCGGTTCGTGCCGACGATGTAGCGGTCCTGCGAGTTGAAGTGCACGCTGCTGCGGCGCACGCCGGCTTCGAGCGTCCAGCGCTCGGCGAAGCGCCAGGTCGCTTGCGCGTAGGGATCGAGGTTCCAGACGTCGTTGAGCTCGTTGCGCCGCAGACGGCCCTGCACGCCCAGCACGGGCGCCGCGACGCGGCCGAGGTAGTTCTCGTAGCCGCGGCGCTTTTCGCGCAGGCTGTCGTAGCCCAGGCCGGCCACCACGTCGAAGGGCCGATCGGCCAGGGTCAACGCAGCATTCCAGCGAATGTCGACACCGCCGTACTGCCGCGACAGGTCGATCACGCCGCCCGCGTGCAACGGGTTCTGCTGCGCCGACACCGGAATCGATTGGTACTGCGTGGTCTTTCGCTCGCCGCCGTAGACCATCAGGCGCAGCCCCTGCTCTGCGTTGATGCGACGCTCGTACAGCAGGCCGGCCTGTATCTGCTCGACCGTCTTGCGGGTGTCGTACTGCGTGGCCAGCGGCGCGTTGCGCGGCGCCAGCGCGTACTGGTCGGCCGTGAGGCCCAGCGGGTCCTGCGCGTCGACGCGCACGCTGTTGAAGACCAGCGTGAGCCTGTCGCCGTTGTCGAGCGCGATGCCGAGCTTGCCGTTTTCGATGTCGCGCCGCGCGGCGCTGTGCTCGCGCCAGCCGTCGGTATGGAAGCGGCTCGCGCCGAGCAGGTAATCGACCACGCCCTGCGACCCGCTGAGCTGCAGCGACTGCCGCCAGGTGCCGAAGCTGCCGCCCGCGAGCGAGTACGACAGCCGTGGCGGCCCCTCGCCCGAGGCGGTGAACGTCTGCAGCACACCGCCCGAGGAGTTGCCGTACAACGCGGAGAACGGCCCGCGCAGGATCTCGACGCGGTCCAGCGAGCCGATGTCGATGTTCGAGGTCTGCCCCTGCCCATCGGGCAAGGTCGCCGGAATGCCATCGACATAGAGCCGCACGCCGCGCACGCCGAAGGTCGAGCGCGCACCGAAGCCGCGGATGGACAGCTGCAGGTCCTGCGCGTAGTTCAGCCGGTTCTGCACCTGCAGCCCCGGCACCGCGCCCAGGCTTTCGGAGAGGTTGATCTGCAGGCGGCTGTCGCGCATCTCGTCGCCGTCGACGCGGTCGACCGAGCCGGGCACGTTGAAGGGCGCAACCTCGCCGCGCGGCGTGGAGACGGTGATCTCGCGCAGGCGCGCGCCGCTGGCGCCTGGATCGGCCGGCGGCTCCTGCTGGGCCTGCGCGGCCAGCGGGACACCCAGCAAGAGAAGGCAGGCGGCGGCGGCGGGCGCAAGTTTCATCGCGCCGATTCTGCTTCGGCATGCCGGCCGCGCATGTCGCGGTGGCGCGACTCTCAGGGAAAACTAGCGGGCCGGCGCCTTGCGCCAGGCATGCCAGGCGCCCACCACGACCGGGATGCCCAGCGTGATCCAGGCCAGGACGTCGCCCAGCCCGCCGTCGCTGAAAAGCGCCGAGATCAGCCCGAAGGTCGTCAGCAGGCCCAGCACCGTCGGCCAGCCCCACATGCGCCAGAAGCTCCGGTGCTGCGTCATGCCTGCACCTTCATGGCCGATGCCGGCTCGGGTTGTGCGGTGCCGCCGGAGACACGCGCTTCATGCGCCGCGGCCCTCGGGGACGCGGGCACGGGGTTGCCCCGCTTGAGCCACAGGTACAACCCGCTGCCCAGCACGATGATGGTCGCTATGTCGAGCAGCGCCCAGATGATCTGCATCGGCATGCCGCCGTAGTCGCCGAAGTGCAGCGGCTGCGACACCAGCAGCGCCGTGAGGTACCAGGGCAGCTTCGGCACCGCAGTCACCTCCGCTGTCTTGGCATCGACCAGCACCGGCTGGAACAGCTTCGATGTGAAGGGCTCGTTGCCACGCACGAAGAAGGTCGTGTGGTGCGGGCTCGAGAACGATGTGCCGGGAAAGGCAATGAACGACAGCTTCATGCCGGGCGTCTTCTGCATCGCGGCGTCCATCGAGCGCTGCACCGAGGCACGCTCGTTCACCGCCACGATGGGTTCGCTCTTGTAGGGCGCGAGCAGCGAACTGAGCTGGTCGTGCTGCCAGTACTTGATGAGCAGGTCGGCCCAGGTGTTGATCATGCCCGTGGAGCCCACCACGAACAGCCACACCAGCGTGACGATGCCAAGCAGGTTGTGCAGGTCGAGCCACTTCAGGCGCGGGCGCTTCTCGCGCCGCACCGTGCCGAAGTCGAGCTTGCGCATGAAGGGTGAATACAGCACCACGCCCGAGACGATGGCCACCAGCAGCAGCAGGCCCATGAAGCCGAGGAAGAGCTTGCCCGCCAATCCCGCGAAGAGGTCGACGTGCAGCTTGAACATCACGTACATGAAGCCCTCGTCGAACTTCGGCTGCGCGAGCACCTCGCCCGTGCGCGCGTCGATCGCGACCGACTTGAAGTCCTCCGTGGCTTGCGGCGTGGGCGTGAGCGTGACGAACCACAGGCCGTCGTCATCCTCGGGCTGTGAGACGAACTGCACCACGCGGCCGGGGTGATTCGACTTCGCGATGTCGAGCACGCGGTCGAGACTGGCGCGCGGCGCGCCCGCGGGCATCTTCGGCGCCTCGACCTCGGTGCCCAGCAGATGGCCGATCTCGTGATGGAAGATCAGCGGCAGGCCCGTGATGCACAGCAGCAGCATGAACACCGTGCACACGAGGCTGCTCCACTTGTGCACCCAGGCCCAAGTCTTGATTTTTCGGCTGTTCATGTGGGGGCTGTTCCTGAAGGTCGTGTTCTAGAAGCGATAGGTCGCGCTCGCGACGATGTTGCGGCGCGAGCCATACCAGCAGTCGCCGCGCGACAGGCAGGTGCTGAAGTAGATCTTGTCGGTCACGTTGTTGATGTTGAGCGCATAGCGCCAGCGGTCGGTCTCATAGGCGAACACGAGGTCGGCCAGCGCGATGCCCGGCACGCGCGGACCGGTGCCGAACTGCGTGTCGCGAAACGAACTCATCAGGCGCACGCCGGCGCCGGCCGAAAAACCGTTCACGCCGCCGATGGAAAACCTGTACTTCGCCCAGAAACTGGCCTGGTGTTTGGGCAGGCCTTCGATCTGCGCATCGGCATCGGCGTAGTTGTAGTGGGCGATCAGGTCGAGGTTCGGGCCGGCCGAGCCCTTGGCCTCGAGTTCCACGCCCTTCGTCTTCGTCAGGCCGCGCTGCGAGAACACGTTCGGCTGCTCCTCGACGATCTGGTTCTTCTCGCGCAGGTCGTACACCGCTGCGCTGAACGCCAGGGCGCGGTCCCTGGGCTCGTACTTGACGCCGGCTTCCCACTGCTCGCCGCGCAACGGCGTGAAAATGCGGCCTTCGCGCGGCGACTGCGGCGTGAACGACTCGCTGTAGCTCAGGTACGGCGACCATCCCGACGGCGAGGCGTACATCAGCCCGAAGCGCTTGGTGGTCGCGCTGCTCTTTTCCTCGTTGCTTCCCGCGGCACTGGACACGGCCCTGTCTTGCCGCAGGCCCGCCACGAAGATCCAGTTGTCGAGCCTGACCTGGTCCTGCAGGTAGACGCCCGTCTGTCGCTGGCGGGTGCGTGGCCTCGCATCGCGCACGGGCTCGTCGAGATGGCCGTAGACCGGCGCGTAGACGTCGATGGTGTCGAAGGTGGTGCCGCCCCAGACGTTCTCGCGCTGGCGCGCGAAGTCCGCGCCCACGAGCAGCGTGTGCTTCAGCGCGCCGGTCTGGAAGCGGCCCTCGACGTGGTTGTCGAGCGTCTGCGTGCGGTTGCGGGTCAGTTGGCTGTCGTAGTAGCGGCCGAGCACGCGCTTGAAGACCGGGTCGGTGGACCAGCTGTCGAATCCGCTGAACGAACTGCCGTAGTGGTAGCGGTTGTCGTTTTCGTTGCGCGCGTAGCGGAAGTTCTGGCGGAAGGTCCAGCTGTCGTCGAACTTGTGCTCGAACTGCCAGCCGAAGGTCTTGCGCTCGCTGTCGTAGTAGTCGCCCGGCTCGCCGATGAAGCGGCTGCTCGGCAGACGTCCGTTCGGGTTCGGCAGCAAGGTGCCCTCCCACGGCAGGAACTGCGAACTGCTGCCGCTCTTGTCCTTCTGCCAGAGGCCCTGCAGCGTCAGCGAGGTCATGGCATTGGGCCGCCAGGTCAGCGAGGGCGCGATCACGCTGCGGTCGTCGGGCACGTGGTCGACCTGCGTGCCGGACTTGCGCTGCAGCGCGATCAGGCGGTACGACAGCGTGCGGTCGGCGTTCAGCGGGCCGGTCAGGTCGGCCTGGATCTGCTTGCGGCCGAAGCTGCCGAACTGCACGCCCACTTCGCGCTGGGCCTCCTGCAGCGGCCGCTTGCTGACCATGTTGACCACGCCGGCGGCCGTGCCGGCGCCGAACAGCATGCCCGAGGGGCCGCGCAGCACTTCGAGGCGCTCCAGCGTGTAGGGCTCGGTGCGGGTGGTGCTGGTGTAGTAGCCGTAGGCCTGGCGCAGGCCGTCGAGGTAGACGTCGGGATAGGCGCCGCGCACCCGCACGGAGTCGGTGCGGGAATCGAGTCCGTAGGCATCGGAACGTACGCCGGCCGCGTAGTTGAGCGCGTCCTGTACATTGGCCGCGCCCTGGTCGATCATCTGGTCGCGCGTGATCACGGTCACGGACTGAGGCGTTTCAGACAGCGGCGTGTCGGTCTTGGTGGCGGTGACCGCATTTTTCGCGCGGTAGCCGATCACCGGCGTGGTCGCCGTCTCGGTTTCGGCATTCGCGTCGACCCGTACTTCCGGCAGCGAGCCCGCATTCGTCGCCTGGGCCAGCACCTCGCGCTGTGTGCAGATCGCCAGACACCCTATCAGCACCGATGCAGCCTTGCGCCGCGCCTCCAACCTCTTCATCCCGGCCTCATTACAAATATTATTAAGAATGATTCGCATTTTATTACGTGACTTCTTTGTGCCTCCCCAATCACCGCTCCGATGAAGGGTGTTGCGTTGCGAAATTGCGTCTGCGGGTCCAGGGCGGACCGGCTACCATGCCGCCCGCACGCTTCCCGTGCGTTGGCAAGCCCTCATGCTCAAGCTCATCGCCTCTCTGTTTCCCGCACTGCGCGGTCCGGCTCTGCGGCTGATGGTCCTCGCGGCTGCCATTGCCCTGGCCGGCTGCGCGGGGCTCCCACCGCGCACGCCTGAACCGCCCACCCTGGCGATTGCGGCCTCGCCTGCCACCGAGCTCGGCCGCGCCGCCGTCAGCCTCGACTCCCCACCCGACGGCCTGAGCAGCATGCGGCCGCTGATCGAGGCCTCTTTTGCGCTCGACGCCCGGCTGGAGCTGATGCGGCGCGCGAAGTCGTCGCTCGACATCCAGACCTACCAGCTCGGCAACGACAAGACCGGTCGCCTGCTGCTGCGCGAAATGCGCAATGCCGCCCGGCGCGGCGTGCGCGTGCGGCTGCTCCTCGACGACTTCTACACGGCCGGCATGGACCGCCTGCTGCTCGGCCTCGCCGCCGAGCCCAATGCCGAGATCCGGCTGTTCAACCCGTTCGTGAACGCGCGCGACCACTCGTCGGGGCGGTGGCTGGAGTTCTTCACCGACTTCCGGCGCCTCAACCACCGCATGCACAACAAGCTGTTCGTGGCCGACGGCGCCATGGCCATCGCGGGCGGCCGCAACCTGGCCGACGAGTATTTCCTGCGCAGCGAGAGCGCGAACTTCATCGATTTCGAGCTGCTGCTGGCCGGCCCGGTGGTCCCCGAGTCAGCCGCCATCTTCGACACCTACTGGAACAGCGACGTGGTCTACCCCCTGCAGCGGGTGGCCAGCACCAGCAGCACGCCGCAGGCGCTGAAAGCCGATTTCGAGGAAGCCACTTCCCCGGCCCATGCGCCGCCGCCCGACCCGCTGCCTCCCACCGACCTGCTCGGCGACCTGCCGCTGGGCGCCCAGCTTGCCCGAATCGACGAGGCCAAGTGGATGCGCGCCGAGGCCCACGCCTCCGCCGACAGTCCCAACAAGGCGCTGGGCGTCATGGCGCAACCCATGGAGCCGCTGGCACAGCGCTTCCACGAGATGCTGGCCACGGCCAAGTCGAACGTGGTGGTGATCTCGCCCTACTTCATTCCAGGCGACGAGGGCATGGAACGCATCCGCATGGGGCGTGAGCACGGTGTGAACATCACCGTCATCACCAATTCGCTGGCCGACAGCGACGAGCCGCTGGTCAACATCAACTACAACCGCTACCGCGTCGACATGCTCAAGCTGGGCGTGAATCTGTACGAAGTCAGCACCCGGCAGCTGCGGCGCAGCGGCCAGTTCCGCGACCTGCTCAAGAAGGCCCGCGGCCGCCTGCATGCCAAGCTGGCACTGGTCGACCGTCAGTGGGTGCTGCTCGGCTCCATGAACCTCGACCCGCGTTCCGCCCGGCTGAACACCGAATTCGGCATAGCCGTGCGAAGCTTCGACCTGACGCAGGCGCTGCTATTCGCCTACGAGCTCGACGACATCGAGGGCGTCTACCGCGTGGTGCTCAAGCCCGACGGCCAGAACGTCCAGTGGATCGGCACCGGCGACGTCCACAACGAGGTGCTCGACAGCGAACCGGATTCGAGCATGCTGACGCGGCTGCAGCTGCTGCTGTTCTCGTGGTTTGTGCCTACGGACCAGTTGTAGGCGGCTGCGGAACCCCTTGAAAGCCCGCCGATTGCCCTTATGATTAGCACTCGCTGCTGACGAGTGCTAACAGCCTCGCTTCCAGTCGATGGGCTGCCGGCCTCCGGTCCGGCACCCGACCACAAATCCGTTTCTTATCCATACATCCAGGAGATGCAATGAAACTTCGTCCTTTGGCCGATCGCGTGATCGTCAAGCGTGTTGACAGCGAAACCAAGACCGCCTCCGGCATCGTCATCCCCGACGCAGCCGCTGAAAAGCCCGATCAGGGTGAAGTCCTGGCCGTGGGCCCGGGCAAGCGCAACGACAAGGGCGAGCTGGCCGCACTGACTGTCAAGGTCGGCGACCGCGTCCTGTTCGGCAAGTACAGCGGCCAGACCGTCAAGGTCGGCGGCGACGAACTGCTGGTCATGAAGGAAGACGACCTGTTCGCGGTCGTCGAGAAGTAATTCAACAAATCCATTCGGAGTAAACAAACATGGCAGCAAAAGACGTAGTCTTCGGCGGTGAAGCCCGCGCACGCATGGTCGAGGGTGTCAACATCCTGGCCAACGCAGTCAAGGTGACCCTGGGCCCCAAGGGCCGCAACGTGGTGCTCGAGCGCTCGTTCGGCGCCCCCACCGTCACCAAGGACGGTGTGTCGGTCGCCAAGGAAATCGAACTCAAGGACAAGCTCCAGAACATGGGCGCGCAGCTCGTGAAGGAAGTGGCTTCCAAGACTTCGGACAACGCCGGTGACGGCACCACCACCGCGACCGTGCTGGCACAAGCCATCGTTCGCGAAGGTTTCAAGCTGGTGGCTGCCGGCATGAACCCGATGGACCTGAAGCGCGGCATCGACAAGGCTGTCACGGCCCTGGTCGCCGAGCTGAAGAAGGCTTCCAAGCCCACCACCACGTCGAAGGAAATCGCTCAAGTCGGCTCGATCTCGGCCAACAGCGACGAAACCATCGGCAAGCTCATCGCTGACGCGATGGACAAGGTCGGCAAGGAAGGCGTGATCACCGTGGAAGACGGCAAGTCGCTGGACAGCGAACTCGACGTCGTCGAAGGCATGCAGTTCGACCGCGGCTACCTGTCGCCCTACTTCATCAACAACCCCGAGAAGCAATCGGCGCTGTTGGACAATCCCTTCGTGCTGCTGTTCGACAAGAAGATCAGCAACATCCGCGACCTGCTCCCCACGCTGGAACAAGTCGCCAAGGCTGGCCGTCCGCTGCTGATCATTGCCGAAGAAGTCGAGGGCGAAGCCCTGGCTACGCTGGTCGTGAACACGATCCGCGGCATCCTGAAGGTCGTGGCTGTGAAGGCACCTGGCTTCGGCGACCGCCGCAAGGCCATGCTGGAAGACATCGCCATCCTGACGGGCGGCAAGGTCATCGCTGAAGAAGTGGGCCTGACGCTCGAAAAGGTGACCCTGGCCGACCTGGGTCAAGCCAAGCGCATCGAAGTGGGCAAGGAAAACACGATCATCATCGACGGCGCTGGCGCCGCTGGCGACATCGAAGCCCGCGTGAAGCAAGTGCGCGTACAGATCGAAGAAGCCACGAGCGACTACGACCGCGAAAAGCTGCAAGAGCGCGTGGCCAAGCTGGCCGGCGGTGTTGCCGTGATCAAGGTTGGCGCCGCCACCGAAGTCGAAATGAAGGAAAAGAAGGCTCGCGTCGAAGACGCCCTGCACGCTACCCGCGCTGCAGTGGAAGAAGGCGTTGTGGCTGGCGGCGGCGTGGCTCTGTTGCGTGCCAAGCAAGCCGTGGGCGACTCGATCAAGGGCGACAACGCCGACCAGGACGCCGGCATCAAGCTGGTGCTCAAGGCCATCGAAGCACCCCTGCGCGAAATCGTGAACAACGCCGGCGGCGAAGCCTCGGTGGTGGTGAACGCTGTGTTGGCCGGCAAGGGCAACTACGGCTTCAACGCTGCGAACGACACGTACGGCGACATGCTCGAGCTGGGCATCCTGGACCCGACGAAGGTCACGCGCACCGCACTGCAGAACGCCGCTTCGGTGTCCTCGCTGCTGCTGACGACCGAAGCCATGGTTGCTGACGCACCCAAGGACGAAGGCGCAGCCGGCGGTGGCATGCCCGACATGGGTGGCATGGGTGGCATGGGCGGCATGGGCATGTAAATTTCGCTCGCCCCCAGGCTGCGCGGCACTTCGTGTCCGCTACGCCCACCCCCTACCGGGGGCAACACCTGCGGACCGGCAGAGCCGGATCCGCGGTGTTTCGCGAAATGAAAGAAGCCCGGCTTGCGCCGGGCTTTTTTCATGGGCGGTCGTGATCGCTCTGCTACTGGAATTGCGCCTGCACCGCCTTGTAGAGCGCCTGGAAGCGCGCATGCCTCGTCCTGTGGACATCGGCTACTTCGGTCGAGGCAACCAGCTTCTGCTTCACAGGCGGCAGCGTGCACACCTCGGCCACCGAGCCCCCATCCGCCAACCACGCCAGCCGCGCCGCACCCAGTGCGCCACCCGTCTCGCCGCCCGCATAGAGCGTGAGCGGCACGCCGAAGATGTCGGCCAGCAGCTGCCCCCACCACACGCTGCGCGCACCGCCGCCCACCAGCGCCATGTCGCGCAGCGGCATCCCGGCCGGCAGCCGCAGCGTGTCGAAGCCGTCGCGCAGGCCGAAGCTCACGCCCTCGACCACGGCGTACGCGATTTCCGCTGGCCCGTGTGCGTGCGTGAGGCCGAACAGCACGCCCTGCGCGTTGGGGTTGTTGTGCGGCGAGCGCTCGCCGGAGAGGTACGGCAGGAACAGCGGGCAGCCCTCGCGCTGTGCCAGCGGGACGGACGCCGCCGCTTCGAGCAGCGCGGCCTCGTCCGCGAACCTGAAAGTCTTTGCGGCCCAACTCACCGCGCTCGCAGCCGAGAGCATCACCGACATCTGGTGCCACCGCCCCGGCAGCGCATGGCAAAAGGCGTGCATCGCCAGCGCGGGGTTCGGCAGGAAGCGGTCTGTCGAGACGAACACGATGCCCGAGGTGCCGAGTGACACGAATCCCTGCCCCGGCTCGACGAGGCCCATGCCGACGGCGCTGGCCGCGTTGTCGCCGGCACCGCCGGCGATCACCACGCTGGCGCTGCCCACGCCCCAGCGCGCCGCCAGTTCGGGTTTGAGCTGCGCCGACATCTCGCTGCCTTCGACCAGCCGCGGCATGTGCGCGCGCGTGAGGCCTGTGGCTGCCAGCAGTTCGTCGGACCAGTCGCGCGCGCCCACGTCGAGCCACAGCGTGCCCGCCGCATCGGACATCTCGCTGACCGCCTCGCCGCTGAGCATGAAGCGCAGCCAGTCCTTGGGCAGCAGCACGCGCGCCACACGGCCGAAGATTTCAGGCTCGTGCTCGCGCACCCACAGCAGCTTGGGCGCGGTGAACCCCGGCATCGCGAGGTTGCCCGCGATCTCGCCGAGCCTCGGCACGGCGCGCGCAAGCGCCTCGCACTGCGCACCGCTGCGGCCGTCGTTCCAGAGGATCGCAGGGCGCAGCACCTCGCCCGCCGCATCGAGCAGCGTGGCACCGTGCATCTGTCCCGACAGGCCGATGGCGCGCACCGCCGCGAGCTCCTCGGGATGCGACTTGCCGAGCGCACGCATCACCTCCTCGAGCGCATGCCACCACTGCTGCGGCGCCTGCTCCGACCACAGCGGCCGCGGCCGTTCGACCGCGAGCGGCGCGCGGGCCACGCCGACGATGCGGTGGTCGTCGGCGAGCAGCAGCGCCTTGAGCTCGGACGTGCCGAGGTCGAGTCCCAGGTACAAGATGAACCCCCTGGCTTTGTCTAGGAAGAGATGCCGCCGCCGAAGCGGGTGTCTGCCTGCTTTCGGAATTCGCTCGGCGTCATTCCCTTGATTTCAAGAAAACGTCGATTGAAATTCGCCACGTTGTTGAAGCCCACCTGGTAGCAGATGTCGGTCACGTAGTGATCGGTCTGCATCAGCAGGTGGCAGGCGCTGTTGATGCGCACGCGGTTGACGAAGTCGGTGAAGCTGTTGCCGGTGGAGCGCCGGAAGAAACGGCTGAAGCGGCTCTCGCTCATGCCCAGTTCGGCCGCCACGTCCGACATCGAGATCGACTCCGCCATGTTGCTGGTGATGCGGTTGACGATGTCGTTGATCTGGTCGACCTGCGCATCGCCCTCGATGCCCTGGGCGCCCTGCATCTGCACGCTCGACAGCAGCCGGTAGTCGGTGCATTGCGCGAGGTCGGCCATGCACTCGAGGAACCGTCCGAGCCGGCGCACGCCGCGCGCGGCCTTGATGGCGTCCCAGTGCGTCTGCGCCTGCTGCGACATGCCGAAGAACTCGATGCCGTGCCGCGCACGTTCGAGCAGCTGCATCACTTCGCGCAGCTCGGGAATCTCGGCCGCGGCGTGCTCGATCGGCTCGTGGCGGAACTGGATCACCCGGTCGCGCCCAGCGGCGCCGCCTTCGGGCACGTCGAGCGAGATCCAGTTGTGCGGCAGGCGTGGCCCGCAGAGCACGAGGTGTCCGGGCTGGAACGGCCCGATCCAGTCTCCTATGAAGGCCTTGCCCGAGGTCTCGGTGATCAGGTGCAGCTCGTAGTCTTCATGGAAATGCCATCGCACCAGCGGGCTCGGGAAGCCGTGCGCCAGGCAGCGCACCAGGCCGGTTTCGGGGGCCTCGTAGCCCAGCGACGGGGAGCGCGCAATATCGCGCTCCAGCTCGGGTTGGCGCTGACGGGGAATCGAGCGTTTGCGTGTGGACGTTGTCATGGCAGCACGGGGTCAGGACCGGGAAGCGACGGCCCCATTGTCTTCCTGCGCCAGCGCGGCGTGAACCGCTTCGAGCGTGGGTGGATCGGCGCCTTCGCGGGTGCAGTTGAGGGCGGCGGCCGTGGCGGCGAAGCGCATCACCTCGCGCCAGGCCTCGTCGCCCAGCTCGCCGAGCTGGGCCGGGTGCTCGACGCCGTGCGCGAGCAGCGCCACCGAGAGCCCGGCCGTGAAGGTGTCGCCTGCGCCGATGGTGTCGACCACCTTGACGCGGGGCGCCGCCACGGCGAGCGGCGCGTGCCCCGTGCGCCAGAGCGTGGCGCCCGCGCCGCCGCGCGTGACGACCACGGCGTGCGCGCCGGCCTGCAGGCAATCCGCCGCCAGTGCATCGACCGGCCGGCCGGGGGCCAGCAGTTCGGCATCTTCGTCGCTGAGCTTGACCAGGTCGGCCATGGCCAGCCAGTCCGTCATGTGCTCGCGGTAGGCGGCCATGTCGGGAATCAGGCTGGGCCGCACGTTCGGATCGAACACGATCACGCGGCGGCCCGCGTTGGCCGTGACCAGCTCGGCAATGCGCGTGGCCGCCGGCTCCTGCAGCATCGAGATCGAGCCGAAATGCAGGAAGCGGCAGTCCGCCGGCAACTGCGGCAGCGGCTCGGGCGCCCAGGTGGCGTCGGCGCTGCCGCGCGTGTAGAAGGCATAGCGGTTGGTCCGCGGCGTGCGCTCGACGAAGGCCAGCGTCGACGGCGCATTGCTGCGCAGGATGAAGCTGGTGTCGACGCCGTTGCGTTCGAGAAAACGCATCAGCCGTTCGCCGAACAGGTCGGTCGACAGCTGCGTGAGAAAGCCGGTAGGCTGGCCAAGGCGCGCGCAGGCCACGGCGGTGTTGAGCGGCGAGCCGCCCTCGTGGCCCAGGAACGCGAGCGTGCCGGCCTCGCTGGCGGTGAAATCGATCAGGGCTTCGCCCGTGAGTGCAATGCGCATGGTGCTCGGATTTTCCTCTGTCAGGGCAAGGCGCGTGCATCGGCCAGGAAGCCGCGTTCGGCGGCGAGCGTGGCGGGATGGTCGAGCAGCTCGGCAAAGAGGCGCGGCGGGATGGTGATGGCTCCCACGCCGAGCCCCAGCAGGGCAAGGTAGGCCGCGCGCGAACGGATGCTGGCCACCAGCAGCCGCGTGCCCGACGAAGGGCGCTGCGCGACCAGCGACTGCATCTGCGCGATCAGCGCCAGCCCGTCGACACCGGCGTCCTCGAGCCGCCCGAGGTACGGCGCCGCATAGGCCGCGCCCAGTTGCGCCGCGAAGTGCGCCTGCTCGGGCGCATACACGGCCGTCCACGTGACGGGCACGCCTTGCGCGATGAGCCGCGCGCCGGCATCGAGGCCCTGGCGCGTGGCGGGAATCTTGACGACCAGCTGGCCCCGGTCGAAGTGCGAGAGCAAGGCCGCAGCGTCTTCGAGCATGCCGTCGACCTCGCTCGAATACACCTGCGCCTGCACCTGCCGTGCGCCCAGTTCGATGCAGCGTTTCAGCAAATCGGGCACTTCGCCGCGGCCAATGCCCGCACGCTTGAGCAAGGTCGGGTTGGTCGTCACGCCATGCACCACCGGGTGCGGCAGGCAGGCCTGCAGTTCAGACAGGTCGGCACTGTCGAGGTACAGATGGAAGTCTTCGTTCATCGCATTTTTGCAAGCATGCAGAGAATCATCAGCTCATGACATTGCCGCCATCGACATTCAAGGTCTGCGCCGTGATGTAGCGCGCCTCGTCGCTGGCAAGAAACACGGCCGCGCCCGCGATGTCGGCCGGCACGCCCATGCGGCCGAGCGGCACCTCCAGGCCCACGCGGCGCTTCTTCTCGCCGGGCGGCAGCCCTTCGGCCTTGGCGAACAGGCTGTCGACATGGTCCCACATCGGCGTGTCGACCACACCGGGTGCAATGCCGTTGACACGGATGCCGTGCGGCGCCATGGCCAGCGCAGCGCTCTGCGTGTAGCTGATGACCGCGGCCTTGGTCGCGCAGTAGTGCGACACCAGCGCTTCGCCGCGCCGCCCGGCCTGCGAGGCCATGTTGATGACCGACGCGCCCTGCGTGCCCGCTTCGACCATGTGGCGCAGCACGGCCTGCATCACGAAGAACATGCCCTTCACGTTGACCGCGAACAGCCGGTCGAACGAAGCTTCGTCGCTGTCGAGCAGCGGCGCCAGGTCGAACACGGCAGCGTTGTTGAACAGCGTGTGGATCGGCCCGAAGGCGACCTGCGCCTCGGCCAGCATGTGCGCGATGGCCTGCGTGTCGGTCACGTCGGCCGCGATGTAGGCGAGCTTGTCGGGGTGGCGCTGCTGCAGTGCCCGCACGGCCTCGGGCGCCCCTGCAGCGCGGTCGACCACGCTGCAGCGCGCGCCCTCGGCAATGCAGGCCTCGGCCACGGCCAGACCGATGCCGCCACCGGCGCCGGTCAGCAGCACATGGCGGTTCTTCAAACGTTCGCTCATATCGTTGCTCCAGAGTTCAGGAAATTTGCCACGCGCCCGCTCGCTGCGCGCACGGCGTCGACCAGCCGTGCATCGCCCGCGGCGGTGCCCCACAGTCCCGCGTCCGAACACAGCGCGAGCACCGGATCGGCGGCGTCGCAGATCGCGTGCGCCGCGGCCTCGTCCATGCCCTGGTCCTGGTAGGCATAAGGCAGCGCGCCGCGATGCCAGCGCTGCAGGAAGGCCAGGAACAGTGCGGGCAGCATCGCAACGCTGTCGATCGGCTGCCCCGCGGCGAGCCGCTCGCGCACTGTGGGCGCGATGAAGCCCGGGATCTTCGAGAAGCCGTCGGCCGCCACGCGCTGGTTGGTGTCGCGGATCGCGGGGTTGCCGAAGCGGTCGAGCACCACGTCGCGGTAGGCCGCGAGGTCGATCGGGCTCGGGCTCAGGCACGGGATCACGTCGTCGGTGACGTAGTCGAACGCCATCCGGCGGATGGCCGCGTCGTGCGTGCCTTCGTGGATGAAGTTCAGCCCTGCCAGCGTGCCCGCCCAGGCGATGCAGCTGTGCGTGGCGTTGAGGATGCGGATCTTGGCCTCTTCGTAAGGCTGCACCGATTCGACCAGCTCCACGCCCACACGGCCCCAGTCGGGGCGCCCGGCCGCGAAGTTGTCCTCGATCACCCACTGGATGAAGCTCTCGCCGGTGATCGCGGCCGCATCGTCGCGCCCCGTCGCGGCCTTCACGCGCGCGCGCAGCTCGGGCGGCGGGCGCGGCGTGATGCGATCGACCATTGCGTTGGGGCAGGAGGTGTTCGCTTGCACCCAGGCAAGCAGTTCCGCATCGCCCGCGCGTTCGATGAACTCCAGCAGCCCGGCACGGAAGCGATCGCCGTTGTGGCGCAGGTTGTCGCAGTTGAGCAGCGTCACCGGACCGGCCTGCGCGGCCTTGCGCGCGCGCAGGATCGCGCAGACGGCGCCATAGATGGTCACGCCCTCGCCACCCGCCTCGCCGCGCCGCGCGCGCTCGATGTCGGCTGCGAGATCGCCGAACGACAGGTCCAGCCGGCCCTTGGTATCGAGGTAGTAGCCGGCCTCGGTCACGGTGAACGAAATGATGCGCGTGGACGGTGCCGCGCCGCGCGCGACCACCGCGGCCAGCGAAGGCTCCCACGGCAGCACTTCGCGGATGGCTTCGATCTGTTCGTAGCGGTACTCGCCGGCCGGCGACACGGTTTCGAGCGTGTAGCGGCCGCCCTGCGCCTGCAGTGCGGCGACGACCTCGGCCATGTCGGGCCGGATGTTGGCGCCCGAGAGCGACCAGCGGGTGTCACCCGCATCGATCAGCCGTTGCAAATAGACGGCCTGGTGGGCCCGATGGAACGAGCCGAGTCCAAGGTGAAGCACCATGGACTCCGAAGGAGCCGGTGGAGTTGGCGCATCGAGAGGCGCTGCTGCGAGGGTCACGGGAATGTTCCGGAAGAAATCAGGCGGAGACCGAACGGCCTTCACGGTTGAACAAATGAAGAACCGACGGATCGAGCTCGACCGCCACGTCGTCGCCGGCATGCAGCGGCGTGCGCTCGTTCTGGCGTGCGATCAGCGGCACGCCGCCCACGTCGACGTGGATCAGTGTGTCGGCACCGAGGGCTTCGACCAGCTCGACGCGGCCCTGCACATCCGACACCGGCGCGCCCTGCTTCGGATGCACGCGCAGGCCTTCGGGGCGCACGCCCAGGAAGCCGTCGGCCGGCAGCTTGCCGCCGGTGGCGGCCGAGAAGCTGGGAATCGCATTCGCCGCCACCATGTTCATCGACGGCATGCCGATGAACTGCGCGACGAACTGATTGGCCGGGTGGTCATACAGCTCGAGCGGCGTGCCGACCTGCTCGATCAGCCCGTCCTTGAGCACCACCACGCGGTCGGCCAGCGTCATGGCTTCGACCTGGTCGTGCGTCACGTAGATGGTGGTGGCGCCGAGCGCGCGGTGCAGCTTGTGGATCTCGACGCGGGTGTTGCCGCGCAGCGCCGCATCGAGGTTCGACAGCGGCTCGTCGAACAGGAACACCTTGGGCGCGCGCACGATGGCGCGGCCGATCGCCACGCGCTGGCGCTGGCCGCCCGACAGGTCCTTCGGCGTACGGTCGAGGTACTGCGTGAGGTTGAGCGTCTTGGCCGCATATTCGACCTTGGTCCTGATCTCGCTCTTGCCCACGCCCGCGAGCTTGAGCGCGAAGGACATGTTGTCGTACACGCTCATGTGCGGATAAAGCGCGTAGCTCTGGAACACCATCGCCAGGTCTCGCTTGCCCGAGGGTGTCCAGGTGATGTCCTTGCCGTCGAGCAGCAGGTTGCCGCTGGTGATGGGCTCGAGCCCCGCGATCAACCGCAGCAGCGTCGACTTGCCACAGCCCGATGGCCCGACGAAGACGATGAACTCGCCCTTCTGGATTTCGAGGTCGACGCCCTTGATGATGTTGACTTCACCAAAGCTCTTCTTGATGTCTTTGAGTTGCAGGTAGGCCATGAGATGTCTCCCTTTCTTTACTTGACGGCGCCGAAGGTCAGGCCTTGCACCAGTTGCTTCTGGCTGAACCAGCCGAACACCACGATGGGCGCGATGGCCATCAGCGAAGCCGCCGACAACTTGGCCCAGAACAGGCCCTCGGGGCTGGAGTACGAGGCGATCAGCGTGGCCAGCGTGCCGGCCTTGGCGGAGGTGAGGTTGAGCGCCCAGAAGGCCTCGTTCCAGCTCAGCACCAGGCACAGTAGGCCGGTCGATGCGAGGCCGCCCACCGACAGCGGCATCACGACGTGTCGGAACTCGGTCCACAGGCTGGCGCCATCCATGCGCGCAGCTTCGAGGATCTCGTTCGGAATGTCCTTGTAGGCGCTGTAGAGCATCCACACCATGATCGGCAGGTTCGACAGCGTGAACACGATGGTCAGCGCGGTGAGCGAATCCAGCATGCCCGCGGTCTGCGCGATCACGTAGATCGGCACCAGCGCGCCCACGGCCGGCATCATCTTGGTGGAGAGCATCCACATCAGGATGTCGCGCGTCTTCTTCGTGCGGAAGAAGGCCATCGAGTACGCGGCCGGCGCGGCGATCAACAGGCCGAGGATGGTCGAGCCCAGGCTGGTGATGAGCGAGTTGCGCGCATACAGCAGGTAGTCGCTGCGGCGCTGCACCTCGCCGAAGTTGTCGAGCGTGGGCTCGAAGACGAAGAGCGGCGGCACATGGATCGCCTGCAGCTCCGTCTTGAAGGCCGTGAGGAACAGCCAGCCGAGCGGGAAGAACAGCAGCAGCGCGACGGCCCACGCGCCGACGGTGCGCAGCAGCTGCGGCAGGAAGTTGCTGGGAGCTTGTTGTTGCATGGTTCAGTTACTCCATCGTGCGGAGGGCAAGACACGGCCCATTCCAGGAACACCACGGAACCGGCTCGGCCGGGCCGTTGGTGTTGCCCCCTGCAAGGGGGTTGGCGAAGCGACACGAAGTGCGCGAAGACTGGGGGTGTGCAACATGACTAGTCAAGGTTCTTGCCGATGATGCGGATCAGAAAGACTGCCACGATGTTGGCCAGCACCACCGCGAACAGCGCACCCGCCGAAGCCACGCCCACGTCGAAGTTCATGAGCGACTGCTTGAAGATCATGTAGGTCATGTTCGTGCTCTCGTTGCCCGGGCCGCCGTTGGTGGTGATGGCGATCTCCGCGAACACGCTGAGCAGGAAGATCATCTCGATCATGATCACCACCGCCATCGGGCGGCCGAGGTGCGGAATGGTGAGATAGAAGAAGCGCTGGACGGCGCTCGCGCCGTCCATGCGCGCGGCCTCCATCTGCTCGCGGTCCAGCGACTGCAGCGAGGTGATGAAGATCAGGCAGGCGAACGGCAGCCACTGCCAGGCCACCATGATGATCACGGAGAGCAGCGGCACGTCGGTGAGCCAGTCGACCGGCTGGGCGCCGAAGGCGCGCCACACGTCGGCCAGCACGCCGTAGATGGGGTTCATCATCATGTGCTTCCACAGCAGCGCGTTGACCGCGGGCATGACGAAGAACGGCGAGATCAGCAGCACCCGCACGATGCCGCGCCCAGGGAAGGGCTCGTTCACCAGCAGCGCGAGCAGCACGCCCAGCACCACCGTGATGACGATCACGCTGCCGATCAGCAGCAGCGTGTTCCACGTGGCCGGCCAGAAGTCGGGGTCGGTGACGAAGTAGTGAAAGTTCTCGATGCCCGCGAAGGTGTGCTCGCCGGGCTGCATAAGGTTGTAGTTCACCAGCGAGAAGTACAGCGTCATCACGAGCGGCACGATCATCCAGGCGAAGAGCGTGAGCACGGCGGGCGCCATGAGGGCGCGGGGCAGGAGTCGTTTCATGGGCAGTCCCTTCTTGTTGTCTCTGGCTCCTTCCCCCTCTGGGGGAAGGCGGGGATGGGGGCTGCCCGATCAGGCGCGGCACCGAACGATGCGCCGCGAGCCCCCACCCCTACCTTCCCCCAGCGGGGGAGGGAGCAAGCCCGAAGACTTACTTGTAGTACCCGGCCTTCTTCATCTCGCGCTCGGCCGCCGTCTGCGATGTCTTCAGCGCCTGGTCCACAGTGACCTTGCCCGACAGCGCCGCGCTCATCTGCTGGCCCACCGCTACGCCGATGGCCTGGAACTCGGGAATGGCCGCGTACTGCACACCGACGTACGGCGACTTGGGCAGCGTGCTGTCGGTGAGGTTCGCGCTGTCGATGGCCTTCTTCTCCGCTTCGGCGAACTTGGCGACCTTCTGGAACTCGGGGTTCGCGTAGGTCGATTTGCGCGTGCCGGTCGGCACCGAAGCCCAGCCGGTTTCCTTGGCCACGAGGTTGATGTAGTCCTTGGAGGTCGCCCACTTGATGAACTTCTGCGCCGCCTCGTCCTTGGTCGAGCTGGCCGGAATGGCGAGGTTCCACGACCACAGCCAGTTGGCCCCCTTCGGCGTGGTGGCCGTGGGCGCCTGCGCGAAGGCCACCTTGTCGGCCACCTTCGACTGCTTCGGGTCACTGATGAACGAGGCCGCGATGGTCGCGTCGACCCACGCGGCGCACTTGCCTTCGTTGAACAGCGCGAGGTTCTCGTTGAAGCTGTTGGCCGAGGCGCCCGGGGGGCCATCCTTCTTCATCATGTCGACGTAGAAGGTGATCGCGTCCTTCCAGGGCTTGGTGTCGATCTGCGGCTTCCATTGCATGTCGAACCACTGGCCGCCGTGGGTGTTCACCAGCGTGGTCAGGAAGGCCATGTTGTCGCCCCAGCCCGGCTTGCCGCGCAGGCACATGCCGTACACGCCGGCCTTCGGGTCGTTGACCTTGTCGGCGAACTCCTTCACCTGGGCCCAGGTCGGTTGCTCGGGGAACTTGATGCCCGCCTTGTCGGCCAGGTCCTTGCGGTACATGAGCATCGAGCTCTCGCCGTAGAAGGGCGCGGCGTAGAGCTTGCCGTCGTTCGACAGGCCGTTGCGGATGGCGGGCAGCAGGTCGTCGATGTCGTAGGCGGCGTCGGTGGCAATGGGCTTGAGCCAGCCCTTCTTCGACCAGATCGGGGTTTCGTACAGGCCAATGGTCATCACGTCGAACTGGCCACCCTTGGTTGCGATGTCGGTGGTCACGCGCTGGCGCAGCGTGCCTTCTTCCAGCGTGACCCACTTCACCTTGATGTCGGGGTTGGCTTTCTCGAAGAAGGGGGTGAGCTTCTGCATCTCGATCATGTGGCCGTTGTTCACGGTCGCGATCACGAGTTCGGTGGCGGCCTGGGACAGCGCGCCCGTGCCGATGAGTGCGAGGACGAGGCCCGCTTTCAGAAAACGCTTCATGTTGTCTCCTAGAGGTGAGCGACGCCCTCTTGTTTGTCGGGTCGCCGTGGTCGGATTCTGGAGAAACGCGTTTGCGGTTTTGGTACTTCCGCAGTTGATACCAGTACTTTCATGCACCAGTTGGCTAGTGAATTCCCTAGTTCACGCAAGACAGCATGTAAAACGGCAACCCAAAGGCTTCAGCCGCCGCCCAGCAACTGGCGCCGGAACTGGGCGGCGGCCGGCGAAAGCGCACGGTCCTCGCGGGTGATGAGGCAAATCGGCGGCACGCGCACCGGCAGTTCCACCGGAACGGTGCGAAGCACGCCCAGCCGGGCGTAGTGGCTGGCCTGCGAGGCAGGCATCACAGCCGCCATGTCGGAGCTTTCCAGCAAGGCGGTGATGGCAATGGGCGATGCCGTTTCGATGATGTCGAGCCGGGCCTGGATGCCCGCCTCGCGCATCGCCGCCTCGAAGCGCCCGCGCTGCGGCGAGCCCGGCGGCTGCAGCACCCAGGACCAGTTCGCCATCTCGGCCAGCGTGACCGTGGGGCGATCGAACACCGGGTGCGCGATGCGCACCACCACCACCTGCGATTCGCCCAGCAGCGGCACGCTCGCGTACTTCGCCTCGTCGTGGCCGTCGGTGAGCCGGCCCAGCACGAGGTCGACATCGCCCTGCTCCAGCTGCGCCTGGATCACGTCGCTGGTCTCGACCACCACCGACACGGCCACCTGCGGATGGCGGCGGTGGTACTCCACCAGCGCCGGCGCCAGCAGCTCGGGCACGGCGCCCGGTACGCTGCCCACGCGCAAGGCGCCGCTCAGGCCCGAGCGCAGGGCCAGCATCTCCTCGCGCGCAGTGCCGAAGTCGCTGAGCACGCGGCGGGCATAGCGGATCAGGATCTCGCCGTAGGGCGTGGGCTCCATGCCCCGCGCCAACCGCTCGAAGAGCTTTTCACCGAGCGAGTCTTCAAGCTGCTGCAGCAGCTTGGTGGCCGCGGGCTGGCTGATGTTCATGGCCTCGGCCGCGCGGCCGAGATGGCGGTGGGCATCGAGCCGGGCCAGCAGCAGCAACTGGCGCGGCCGCACGTGGAGCATCAGCGAGGCGTCGGTCGAGCCGGAGTTCATGCACAAAAGTATATGAAGCTTCGGGCTTTTTCGATTGGATCGGGATGGCGAAGCTCCGTACGCTCGGTCCCCACAACAAGCAGGAGACGACCCGATGAAGCTTTACTCCCTGGCCCGCGCGGCAGGCCTGGCCGCCGCGCTGCTGGCCGCGGCGTCGGCCGGCGCCCAGTCCGCCTACCCCGACAAGCCCCTGCGCATCATGGTGGGCGCCTCGCCCGGAGGCGGTACCGACATCCTTGCGCGCGTGCTGGCCGACAAGCTGTCGCCAGCGCTCAAGCAGCCCGTGGTGGTCGAGAACCGGCCCGGCGCCTCCAACACCATTGCCGGCGAACTCACGGCCCGCGCGCCGGCCGATGGCGCCACGCTGCTGCTGGCCACCAACACGGCGCAGGCAGTGGCGCCGCACATCCTCAAGCTCAAGTACGACCCGCTGAAAGACCTGCAGCCCGTGGGCCTGGTGGCCGTGATGCCCAACGTGCTGGTGGTGTCCGCGAACTCGCCGTACAGGTCGGTGAGGGACCTTGTGACGGCGATGGCAATGAAACCCGGCGGCTTCAAGTACGCGTCGTCCGGCATCGGCAGTACCCAGCACGTGGGCGGCGAGGCCTTCAACCTGGCCACCGGCATGAAGTCGATCCATGTGCCCTACAAGGGCAGTTCGCAGGCGCACGTCGACATCATCTCGGGAGAGGTCGACATGATGTTCGACAGCACCTCCTCGGCCATGGGCCAGATCAGGGCCGGCAAGTTCCGCGCGCTGGCCGTGAGCGCGCCGCAGCGCTCGCCCGAGCTGCCCGACGTGCCCACGCTGGCCGAGCAGGGCATCAAGGGTGCCGACGTGTCCACCTGGTACGGCCTCTACGTGACGGCCGGCACGCCCCGCCCCGCGATCGAGCGGCTGAGCGCCGAACTCGTGCGCACGCTGAAGCTGGCCGATGTGCAGAGCCGCATCAAGGCACTGGGCGGCGAGCCTGGAACACTGACCGGCGAACCCTTCGCGGCGATGAACAGGCAGGAGTTCGACCACTACGGCCAGCTCGTGCGCGACGCCAACATCAAGGCCGAATGAGCCGGTCCTTGTTCCCCTTTTTCTTCAACCGCATCCAACCGACACCATGCCCACCCCACCCAAGACGCCGAGCGTGATCTCCGCCAAGCCCCGCATCGCCGTGCTGCTCGGCGACCCCGGCGGCGTCGGCCCCGAAATGGCCGTGAAGCTGCTGGCGCGCCAGCGCAACCTGGACGCCGCGCGCGTGCTGCTGATCGCCGATCCGGTGGTGCTGGCCGCTGGCGAACGCGTGGCGGGCCTGAAGCTGGCCCCGCTGCAGGTCGAGAGCCTCGACGAGCTGCATTTCGAGGACGGCCGGCCCAGCCTTCTCGCGCGCGACTGGATGAAGGGACAGGAGCCGGTGCCCGGCGAGTCGAACGAACAGTCCGGCCGGGCTTCGTTCGAGGCGCTGGAACTGGCCACGCTGGCGGTGCGCCGCGGCCAGGCCGAGGGCATCCTTTTCGCGCCGCTCAACAAGCATTCGCTGCGCCTGGGCGGCCTCGTGCACGAGGACGAGCTGCGCTACATGCAGGAGCGCTTCGCGGTGACGGGCTTCGTCTGCGAGTTCAACCTCACCGGTTCGCTGTGGACCTCGCGCGTGACCTCGCACATTCCACTGAAGGACGTGGCGAGCCACATCACCGTGCAGGGCGTGAGCGACGCGGTGAAGATCATCGCCGCCGCGCTGCGCCGCGCGGGCGTGGCGGAACCGCGCATCGCGGTGACGGGGCTCAACCCGCACGCGGGCGACGGCGGCTCCATCGGCATGGAGGAAATCGAGATCATCGCGCCCGCCGTCGAGCGGTTGCGCGCCGAGGGCTTCGACGCACGCGGCCCGTTCTCGCCCGACACGGTGTTCATCGGCGCGCGCCGCGGCGACGTCGATGCGGTGGTGTCGATGTACCACGACCAGGGCCAGATCGCGATGAAGCTCATGGGCTTCGAGCAGGGCGTGACGCTGCATGGCGGCCTGCCTGTGCCAGTGGCCACGTCGGCCAGCGGCAGTGCATTCGACATCGCGGGCCGGGGCATCGCGAACATCGAGGGCCTGCAGCAGGCCTTCGACCTGTGCGTGCGCATGGCGAGCGGCCAGGAAAAAGGGCCGCTTGCGCGGCCCTGACGATCCGGCGCTGCGTGCGCCGTTGCAAAGCTCAGGCGCTCGCCGGTGCGCCGTGCGGGTTGGTCTCGGGCTGGGAGGGCTGCACGTAGAAATAGATCAGCACGAGGTTGACGATCGGGATGAGCATCAACAACTGGAGCCAGCCGCTCTTGCCGATGTCGTGCAGGCGGCGCGCGCCCACGGCCAGCGCGGGCAGCAGGAAACCCAGCGCCGCGATGACGTACACGAACTGATGAATGAGGCTCGCGACGATGAGCACGATGACCTCGGCCAGCACGAACCACCAATATTCCGAGCGCGATGCGCGCCCGTTGAAATCGGCGTATTTGCTGAAACAAGTCTTGACCGCTGTTTGAAAATCCATTGATCGACTCCTCTTGATGGGTCCCAGGGAAATTTCCCCGGACCGATCATATCGATGCATCTTCCAACGGCAAACTCGGCCATTCGTACGCAAACAAACGGCTTATTTCAAGAAGCCGCCCAACGAATCCGGGTCCGGATTCTTCAGTTTCCCAGCCGCTTCAACAGCCCTGCCGTCGATGCATCGAGCCCCGCGACGTCGCCCGAGGCCAGGCGCGGCTCGATGTCGCGCGCGAGCACCTTGCCCAGCTCCACGCCCCACTGGTCGAAACTGTTGATGCCCCACAGCGCGCCACTGGTGAACACGCGGTGTTCGTACATCGCGAGGAAGGCGCCCAGCGATTCGGGCGTGAGCTTCTCGAACACGAAGAAGGTGCTTGGCCGGTTGCCCGGGAAGTTCTTGTGGCCGCCCTCGTCGAGCTTGCCGACCATCAGCGCCTGCGCTTGCGCGAGCGCGTTGGCCAGCAGCTTGGGGTGATGGCCTTCAAGGTCGTGCGCCGCGTCGCGCACCGCCACGAATTCGAGCGGAATCACGTCGGTGCCCTGGTGCAGCATCTGGAAGTAGGCATGCTGGCCGTTGGTGCCGGGCTCGCCCCAGAGCACGGGCGAGGTGCCGAAGTCCACGGGCTTGCCGCTGGCATCGACCTGCTTGCCGTTGCTTTCCATCTCGAGCTGCTGCAGATAGGCCGGCACGCGCTTGAGTGCGCTGTGGTACGGCGCGATGCTGCGGCTCGTGAACTTGTGGAAGTTGCGATACCAGACGTCGAGCAGGCCCAGCCGCACCGGCAGGTTGTGCTCCAGCGGCGCGGTGCGGAAGTGCTCGTCCATCGCATGCGCGCCCGCCAGCAGGCGGCGGAAACCGTCGGCGCCGATGGCCAGCGCAATCGGCAGGCCGATGGCCGACCACAGCGAATAGCGCCCGCCCACCCAGTCCCAGAAGCCGAAGGTGGTGTCGATGCCGAACTTCTTCGCCGCTTCCACGTTGGTGGTGAGCGCCGCGAAGTGGCCCGCGATGTCGGTGCCGCCCGACTGCTCGTACCAGCGCCTGGCCGACTGCGCGTTGGTCATCGTCTCGGCCGTGGTGAAAGTCTTCGAGGCAATGAGGAACAGCGTGTGCTCGGGCGCCAGGCCCTGCAGCACGCCGGCCAGCTCGTGGCCGTCGACGTTCGAGACGAAGTGGAATCGCTTGCCCGGCGCGGCGAACTCGGCCAGCGCCAGCACCGCCATCTGCGGGCCGAGGTCGGAGCCGCCGATGCCGATGTTGACCACGTCGGTGATCGTGTGGTCGCCGCGCACCTTCTCTGCATAGGCCAGCATCGCGTCGAGCGTGGCGTGCACCTCGCGCAGCTCGTTCGCGGTCTTGGGCCCGGTCGGCGCATCGGCCGGCGCACGCAGCAGCGTGTGCAGCACGGCGCGGTCTTCGGTGACGTTGATGTGCTCGCCCGCGAACATGGCGCCGCGGTGCGCCTCGAGGCCGCATTCGCGGGCCAGCGCGAGCAGCAGCTCCTCGGTGCGTGCGTCGATCAGGTTCTTCGACAGGTCGGCGAAGACATACGGCGCCTCCTGGCTGAAACGTGCAAAGCGGTTCGCGTCGTCCACGAAGGCATGGCGCACGTCGAACTGGCGGCCCGCCGTTTCGAAGCTGGACTGGAGTTGCGCCCAGGCCGGCGCATGGTCGCAGCGAAGGGTCATGGCCATGTTTACTTGCCGCTTTCCTGCATGAGTTTTTCGAGCTTCACAGCGTCGGCTGCGAAGGCGCGGATGCCTTCCGCGAGCTTCTCGGTGGCCATGGCGTCTTCGTTCAGCGCAAAGCGGAAGCCCGCCTCGTCGTAGCTGACCTTGGCGATGTCGCCCCCGGGTGCGGCCTTGGCGTCGAGCGCGTGCTGCAGCGGTTCGTTGCTGGCGGCCAACTCGGCCAGCAGCTCGGGGCTGATGGTCAGCAGGTCGCAACCAGCCAGCGCCTGGATCTGTCCCACGTTGCGGAAGCTCGCGCCCATCACCTCGGTCTTGATGCCGTGCTGCTTGTAGTAGTTGAAGATTTCCCGCACCGACTTGACGCCCGGGTCGTTGGCGCCGGCACTGGCCGCTTCGTCCCACTTGGCGCCGGCCGACTTCTTGTACCAGTCGTAGATGCGGCCCACGAAGGGCGAGATGAGCTGCACGCCGGCCGCGCCGCAAGCCACGGCCTGCGCGAACGAGAACAGCAGCGTGAGGTTGGTGCGGATGCCCTTCCTCTCGAGTTCGCGCGCCGCCTCGATGCCTTCCCAGGTGGAGGCCACCTTGATCAGCAGGCGCTTTTCGGTGTCGATGCCTTCGGCCTTGTAGAGCGCCACGATGCGCTCGCCGCGCGCCACGGTCGCGGCCGTGTCGAAGGACAGGCGGGCGTCGACCTCGGTCGACACGCGGCCCGGGATGATCGAGAGGATTTCGCTGCCGAAGCGCACCAGCAGGCGATCGATGACCTCATCGAGCGGCTTGCCGGCGTGCTTCTTCACGGTTTCATCGAGCAGCGGCCGGTATTCGGCCTTCTGCACGGCCTTGAGGATGAGCGACGGATTGGTGGTCGCGTCCTGCGGCCTGGAAACGCTGAGCTGCTTGAAGTCACCGGTGTCGGCGACGACGGTGGTCCACTGGCGGAGGGCATCGAGTTGGTTCATGAAATGATTATCCAGTGCGGGTTGTGACAAGTCCTGCACGCAGTTGCGCGTGGGCCGATGTTTTCATGCGCACCGTAGCACGGGTTTTCCGCCGCTCTATCAGCCTGTTGCGTACAGGGTTGTCAGCCGCCCTGCCCTACACCGGCTGTGGTCCGTGGCTGACGGCATCGGCCGCCCGCCCGGGGCTACGCTGCGCTCCACGCCGAAATTTTCAGCCAGGAGCCCTCCATGTCCCATCGCCAACGCGGCCCCGCGCCTCCCGACGGCCAGCCCTTCGACGACCGCCGCACCAGCGCGGCGATCGGCACCATGGCCACTGCTTTCGTCATGGGCGGCGCCGCGGCCTGGCTGGCCCTCCAAGCTTCGCGCACCGCGCGTGTGCAACCGGCCGGCCCGGCCGACGGCGCACCGCTGATGCGGGCTCCGCTGCAGGTGGTGGCGCCGGTCGACCTGCGGCGCTATGCCGGCATCTGGCACGAGCAGGCGCGCCTGCCGAACCGCTTCCAGAAAGCCTGCGCCGGCTCCGTGACCGCCGAGTACACACTCCAGCCCGACGGCACCGTGCAGGTCGTGAACCGCTGCGCGCGCGCGGACGGCAATTTCGACCAGGCGACCGGCACCGCGCGCGTGGTGTCCGTGGCAGGCCAGCCCGGCGCGGGCCGACTCCAAGTGCGCTTTGCGCCCGCCTGGCTTAGCTGGCTGCCCATGGTCTGGGGCGACTATTGGATCCTGAAGCTCGACCGCAACTACGAGGTGTCGCTCGTCGGCACGCCCGACCGCGAATACCTCTGGGTGCTGTCGCGCGCGCCGCGCCTGGACGACGCGATGCTGAAGGCCGAGCTGGACTACGCCAGCAGCCTGGGGTTCGACACCGACAAGGTGGTGCTGACCGGTAGATAGCGCTGCAGCTGCGACGGCAGCATGGCCGGCGTGGTGCAGTGGATGGCCTGCCAGCCGAAGGCGCGCGCCGCCTCTACGTTGGCGGCGGAGTCGTCGATGAACACGGTCTGTTGCGGATCGAGCGCGTAGCGCATCGCCAGCACCTCGTAGATCTCGCGCTCGGGCTTGAGGAACTTCACGTCGCCCGAGAACACGCCGCCGTCGAAGCGTTGCATGAACGCATGCCGGCGCTCGATGGCGCGGGCGTACGACGCAGGCATGTTCGACAGGTAGTACAGGCGCAGCGGCTGGCCGGCCTCGCGGTGCGCGACCAGCTGTTCGAGCATGTCGACCGTGACGCCGATCGGCTCCAGCCGCTCGCCCAGTCCTTCGAGCATGGTGCGAAGCGGCCCGGCCGGCAGCGAGAGCCGGGCCGACATGCGGGCGATGGCATCGTCCAGCGTGCGGGTGCCGCAGTCGAAACCCGTCCAGTCGTCGTGATGGAAAAGTGCCCGGCCCATGGCGACCGCGGCAGCCTCAGTGGGCGCGTGCTGCGCGAGATAGGCCTGTACCAGCCGGGTGGGCTCCCATGCGAACAGCACGGCGCCCAGGTCGAAAACCACGTTCATGGCGCCATTGTTTCATGCACCGGGCACCACGCTCACGCCGTGGGCTCCCAGCGACAGCGTGGCCTGCGCGCCCGCCGCCAGCGGACGGGACAGGTCGTTCGACACCACGAAGACCGGCCCCAGGGTGGTGTCGAAGCCGTATTCGTAGAAGCTGCCGAGGTACGCCGCCTTGCGCAGCGTGGCCGGCAGGCCGCTGCCCGCGTCCGCGGCGCCGATCTGCCAGGCTTCGGGACGCACCGCGACCTTCACCGTGCCGGGTACCACCGCATGGCGCGGCTGCAGGCGCAGCGGGCCGAGCGCCACGCTGCCGTCGACGTGCGCCGTGGCGGGGAACACCATCGCCTCGCCCATGAAACCGGCGACGAACTCGCTCTCGGGCCGCCCATAGAGCTGCTCGGGCGTGCCGCGCTGTGCGATCACGCCGTGGTCCATCACGATGATCTGGTCGCTCACGGCCAGCGCCTCGCTCTGGTCGTGCGTGACGTAGGCCACGGTCAGCTTCAAGCGCTGCTGCAGCGCGCGGATCTCCTCGCGCATCTCGCGGCGCAGGCGGGCGTCGAGGTTGGAGAGCGGCTCGTCGAAAAGCAGCACCGCCGGCTCCAGCACCAGCGCGCGCGCCAGCGCCACGCGCTGCTGCTGGCCGCCCGAGAGTTCGCTGGGCAACCGCTCGTCGAAGCCGACCAGGCCCACGCCGCGCAACGCCTCGCGTGCCCGCGCGGTGGCCTCGTCCTTCTTCACGCCGCTCATGCGCAGCCCGTAGCCCACGTTCTCGATCACGTTCATGTGCGGGAACAGCGCGTAGCTCTGGAACATCATGCTGACGTTGCGCTCGGCCGGCCCCAGCGTGGTGACGTCGCGCCCGCCCATGAAAATCGAACCCGAGGTCGGCGACTCGAGCCCCGCGATCATGCGCAGCGTGGTCGTCTTGCCGCAGCCCGACGGGCCGAGGATGGTGGTGAGCGTGCCGACAGGCACTTCGAAGCTGATGCCCTTGACGGCCAGCGGCGCGTTCCTGTCGGTGCCGTAGCGCTTGGTGACGTTGCGGAATTCGATGCCGTTCATGCCAGGCCTTCCATTTTGTGATGTCCCTGATGCTGCGGCGTGGCCCCTCGTCGTCCCAGCTTTCGCTCTCCCACCACGAACTGCACCAGTGCAATCGCCAGCGACATCAGGATCATCAGCACCGTGCAGTACGCCAGCGCGATGCCGTAGTCGCCGTTGCCGACGCGGCCGATGATGTAGGTGGTGGCCAGCTCGTTCTCGGCCGTGACCAGGAAGATCACCGCGCTCACCGTCGTCATCGCGCGCACGAAGCTGTAGACCAGCGCGGCCACCAGCGCGGGCTTCAGCAACGGCAGCACCACCTTGAAGAGCGTCTGCGAGGTCGATGCGCGCAGCATCAGCGAGGCTTCGTCGAGCGAGCGGTCGAGCTGCTTGAAGGCCGCAGTGCCTGCACGCACACCCACAGGCAAATTGCGAAACATGAAGCACAGCACGATGATGAGCCCCGTGCCCGTGAGCTCGAATGGCGGCACGTTGAAGGCCAGGATGTAGCTCACGCCGAGCACCGTCCCCGGAATGGCGAAGGCCAGCAGCGCGCCGAACTCGAACAGCCCCTGTCCCCTGAACTCGTTGCGCGCCAGCAGCCACGCGATCAGCAGGCCGAGCGCCGCAGTGATGGGCGCCGAGATGCCCGCGAGCTTGAGCGTGGTGATCAGCGAGTTCCATGCCGTACCCGCCCACACCAGCCCGAACTGCCCCCATTCGAGCGAGAACGCGTTCCTGAAGTGGTTCAGCGTGAAGCTGTAGTCGCGCCCCCAGGTCTGCACGAAGCCGCCCGCGAAGGCGAACAGGTAGACCACCGCGGTGAACGCGATCCACGGCAGCGCGATGCACTGAATGGTGCGGCGCACGCCGTCGGGCAGCGCCATCGCGATGCCGGCGTCGCCCTTGCCGCTCACGGTGGTGTAGTTCTGCTTGCCGAGCAGGCCGCGCTGCAGCGCGAACACGCCGAGCGCAAACAGCGTCAGCACCCAGGCCAGCGAGGCCGCGCGGCCCTGGTCGTACTGCGCGCCGACGATGGCGAAGAAGATGTCGGTCGACAGCACCGAGAACTGCCCGCCCACCACCACCGGGTTGCCGAAGTCGGCGATGCTCTCGATGAATCCCACCAGGAAGGCGTTGGCCAGCCCCGGCTTCAGCAGCGGCAGCGTGATGGTGAAGAAGGTGCGGCGGCGGTCGGCGCGCAGCATCTGCGCGGCTTCCTCGAGGCTTGGCGCAATGCCCTGCACCACGCCCCGCATGATCATGAAGGCGATGGGCGTGAACGCGAACAGCTGCGCCACCAGCACGCCCGGCATGCCATAGAACCAGCGCGTGGGCTCGATGCCGAACACGTTCTCCAGCACCTGGTTGACGATGCCGGCGCGGCCGAACAGCAGGATCAGGCCGAGGCCCACCACGAACGGCGGCGTGATGATCGGCAGCAGCGCCAGCACCCGCAGCGCGCCTTGCCCACGCTTGCTGCCGCGCTCGGCCATCAGCGCCATCAGCGTGCCGAGAAAGGTCGTGCCGGCCGCGGTGAGCAGGGCCAGTACCAGCGTGTTCCACGCCACGCCGCAGCGCACGCCGCCGGAAAGGCACCCCAGCCCCCAGATGCGTTCGGTGAACACGCGCGCGACAAACGCGGCGATCGACCACTGCCCGTCCTCGTTGAAGAACGCGCCGGACAGCGCCTTGCTCACCGGGTAGGCGATGAACAGCGCCATCAGCACGCCGCAGCCGATGACCGCGGCCGCCACGAACAGGTCACCCTTGAAAAGGCCGAGCCGCGCGATGCCGAAGGCGGCCAGCAGCACGAGCGCAGTGAGCGCCACGAAGCCGCCCGCGCCGATGCCGAACTGGTTGACGGCCAGGTCGCCGAACTGCGCGTTGAGCGCCGCGAAGCTCCAGCCCCGCGCGCCGATCGCGAAGCCTGTCACGGCCAGCCCGATGGCGCCGACCGCGCCACCCGCGAGCAACCAGCGTCCCTGGCTGCGGCCAGCAGGCAGCCACGCACCTGCCGCGCACATCAGCAGCCCCGCAAGGCCGACGAAGAGCCAGCCCCGACCCTGCGTCGCCGCCTGCATCAGGCCGTTGGCACCCTCCGCCTGGCCGAACACCTGAGGAACGGCTTCGTACCAGGTCGCGTCCTGAATCGCATACCAGGGCAGCAGCAGGTACGCGGCCAGGCCCAGCGCGATCCATGCCCAGATCCAGCGCTGCGAGCGCCTGGCCGCGGCCAGTGACGCCGGATTGACCGGCGCGCCGGTGTCGATCAAATGCGCAGCCACTCAGCGCGGCAGCGAATTGACGTCTTTTTCCCAGCGCGCGATCAGGCGCCGGCGCTCGGTGCTCGCGCCGTACTTGGCGTAGTCGTAGTTGATGAACTTGATCTTCTTGAAGTCCGGGATGCGCGGGTCGAGCTTGGCGTTCACGTTGCTCGGCAGCTGGAACTGCTTGTTGGCGGCGCCGAGCTCCTGCGCGGCGGGCGTCAGCGCCCACTCGTAGAACTTCTTGGCCGCCTCGAGGTTGCGCGCGCCCTTGACGATGCTCATGGAGCCGATCTCGGCGCCGGTGCCGTCGCTCGGCGTGATGGTCTCGACCGGGAAGCCCTGCATCTTCTCGCCGGGGCCGTCATGCACGAAGCTGATGGAAATCGCGGTTTCGCCGCGCGCCACCGCCTTGATCGGGCCGGTGCCCGAGCGGGTGTACTGGCCGACATTCTTGTGCAGCGCCTTCAGGTAGTCGAAGGCCTTGTCCTCGCCCATCAGCTGCACCAGCGTGGCGATCATGGTGTAGGCCGTGCCGCTGGAGGCCGGGTTGGCCACCTGGATGTCTCCCTTGTACTCGGGCTTGAGCAGGTCGGCCCAGGTCTTGGGCACGGGCAGCTTCTTCTTGGCCAGCAGCTCGGGGTTGTAGCCGAAGCCCAGCGGACCCGAGTAGATGCCGACGGTCTTGTAGCCCGACTGCCTGGCCTGCTGCTGGGCCCAGGGGTGCAGCTGCGAGAGCGTGGGTGACTTGTATTCGAGCGTGAGCCCCTGCTCGGCCGCCTGCAGGTGCGGGTCGCCGGTGCCGCCGAACCAGACGTCGGTCTTGGGGTTGTCCTTTTCGGCGATCAGCTGGGCCAGCGCCTCGCCGGAGCCCTTGAGCGCCATGTTGATGCGCACACCGGTGGTGCGTGCGTAGACGGTGGAGATCACGCTGCACCACTCGGCCTGGACCGAACAGATCACGTTGACGGTCTGCGCCGACGCGGCGGCCGACAACCCGAGCAGCGCGGCTGCGGTAAAAAGCTTCTTCATTTGAATTTTCTCCGCCTCATGCATAAAAAAAGGCCTCGCGGCCACAGGTCAGCGTAGCTTTAGTACAGGTCGGGCGAATCGGTACAAGTACCATCGCATGTGGCCCTCTCGGCGGCCCACGACCTGCTCGGCATTCAGACAAAGGAAAGTTTTTCATGAGCTTCGATCTCGTTCTGTTCGGCGGCACTGGCGATCTCGCGTGGCGCAAGCTCATGCCCGCGTTGTTCCAGGCATTCCGGCACGGCAGCCTGCCGCAAGACGGGCGCATCGTCGGCGTGGCGCGGGACGACCTGTCGGACGACCAGTACCGGGAACTGATCCAGTCGCGCTTCAGCGCGGTCGAGGGCGCCAAGCGGCCCTCCCCCGAGGAGTTCGAGAAGTTCGCATCGATGCTGCACTTCCTGCGCATGGACCTGTCCAAGCCCGACGACTATGTGCGGCTGGCCGACCTGCTCAAGCAGCGCGACGCGAAGACGATCGTGATGTACGTCGCCACGGCGCCCGCGCTCTTCACGCAGGTGGTCGAGCAGATCGCCGCGGCCGGCCTCAACGGGCCGAGGACGCGCATCGTGCTCGAAAAGCCGCTGGGCCATGACCTCGCCTCCAACCGCGCGATCAACGCCGCGGTCGGCAAGGTGCTCGAGGAGAAGCAGGTCTTTCGCATCGACCACTACCTCGGCAAGCCATCGGTGCAGAACCTGTTCGCCATGCGCTTTGGCAATGCGCTGTTCGAGCCCATCTGGCGCCGCGAGCACATCGCCAACATCCAGATCACCATGGCCGAGGACCTGGGCGTGGAAAAGCGCGGCGCCTTCTACGACCAGACCGGCGCGCTGCGCGACATGGTGCAGAACCACGCGCTGCAGTTGCTGTGCGCGATCGGCATGGAGCCGCCGATCAACTCGCACGCCGACGCCATCCGCGACGAAAAGCTCAAGGTGCTGCGCGCGCTCAAGCCCTGGACGCCCGAAACGCTGGGCCTGCACACGGTGCGCGGCCAGTACACGGCCGGCACGGCCTACGGCGAGCGCGTGCCGGGCTACCGCGACGAGCCCGGCGTGAACCCCGATAGCCGCACCGAAACCTTCGTGGCGCTGCGCACCGAAATCGCCAACTGGCGTTGGGCCGGCGTGCCCTTCTACATCCGCACCGGCAAGCGGCTGGCCTCGCGCGATGCGCGCATCGAGGTCAACTTCAGGCCCACGCCGCATGCGATCTACCGCGCGCCGACCGGCAACGTCAACAAGCTGGTGATCAACCTGCAGCCCAAGGACGGGCTGGAACTGCACATGCTCGCGCAGGCCCAGGACAACCGGCAGCGTGGCGGCAACGGCCACAGCAACGCCGCGCAACTGGCGCCGGTTCAGCTCGACCTCGACTTCGACAAGCGCTTCGGCGCCGAGCGCGTGGGCGCCTACGAGCGCCTGCTGCTCGACGTGATCGACGGCCGCCTCAACCTGTTCGTGCGCAGCGACGAGCAGGAAGAAGCCTGGCGCTGGGTCGAGCCGCTGATCGACAGCTGGGAATCGGACGGCGGCCCGCGCCCCTATGCGGCCGGCACCTGGGGCCCGAGTGCGTCGAGCGCGATGATTGCGCGCGACGGGTTCGCCTGGGGCGAGGAGCAGTAACGCTGCTGCCGCGCCCCGGCGCGCTCAGCCGAACTGCAGGCAACGCATGCTGAGCGTGCCCGACTGGAATCCCTCGTAGACCGTCTTCGCGCGTTCGCTGGTTCCTGCGGCACCGAGGGCGTAGAGGAAGGGGTAGTAGTGGTCCGGCGTCGCCACGGCGGTGGAGGCTCCGTCGAGCTTTGCGTAGTCGACCAGCGCACGGTCGTCCCGGCCTGCCAGCGCCGACTTCACCGCATCGTCGAACGATTGCGCCCATGGCCGGCTGGCGCTCGGCCCATCGGGCGTGCCGCGATCGGTGGCGCGCAGGTTGTGCACCACGTTGCCACTGCCCATCACCAGCACGCCCTTGTCACGCAAGACTGCGAGATCGCGCCCCACCGCATAGTGAAAGGCGGCCGGCTTGTCGTAGTCGATGCTGAGCTGGAACACCGGGACGTCCGCTTTCGGATAGAGATGCTTCAGCACCGACCACGTGCCATGGTCGAGGCCCCATTGCTCGGTGGCGATCACCGGTGTCTGCCTCACCGCGCCGACGGTCTCGCTGGCGAGTGAAGGATGGCCGGGCGCGGGGTATTCGACGTCGAACAGCGCCTGCGGGAAGCCGCCGAAATCATGGATCGTCTTCGGCCGCACCTGCATGCCGACACCGGTGGCGCCACGGCTCAGCCAGTGCGCCGACACGCTGAGGATGGCCGTCGGCCGTGGCAGCTCCCGACCCCAGGCCGCCAGCCGGCGCGTGAACGCGTTGTCGCTGATGGCGTTCATGGGCGTGCCATGGCCGATGAAGACGACCGGCATGCGCCGCTGCGGAGCCGCACGGGCGCGCGACGCCAGGGATGCCAGCACGGCGGTCGCGCCGAGCGCGGTACCCATGACGAAACCTCGGCGGCCCAGTTCGGTTGCGCCTTGCCGTTCGATGTCCGAGAAATTTGCCTTGCCTGCCATGGTTCCCTCCGGGTCAACCGCCCACTGTGCGGCAGCGCCCGATGCGGTGCAGTGCCTTAACGCACACTTTTCAGCGGCTAGATGCGGCCCTCTTCCACCGCGTGGCAGGCCACCTGGACACCCGCGATGCTCAGCAGCTTCGGCCGCTCCGAGGAACAACGCGCATTGGCATGCGGGCAGCGCGGATGAAAGGCGCAGCCCGTCGGCGGGTTCAGCGGGTTCGGCACCTCGCCCTGCACCGGCGTGCGCGAGCGCCCCGTGTGCTTCATCTGCGGGATGGCATCGAGCAGCATGCGCGTGTACGGATGCCGCGGCTCGGCAAAGAGCTTCTGCTTGTCGGCCACCTCGACCAGCCGGCCGAGGTACATCACGCCGACCTGGTCGGCCACGTGGCGCACCACGGCAAGGTTGTGCGAGATGAACAGGTAGGTCAGGCCCTGCTCGCGCTGCAGGTCCTTCATGATGTTGAGCACCTGCGCCTGCACGCTCACGTCGAGCGCCGAGGTGGGCTCATCGCACACCAGGAACTCGGGCTGCGTGGCGAGCGCGCGCGCGATCGAGATGCGCTGGCGCTGGCCGCCCGAGAACTGGTGCGGGTACTTGCTCATGTCCAGCGGCGAGAGGCCGACCGACTTGAGCAGCTCGCCCACGCGCTCGCGCAGCGCGACCTTTTCGCTCAGGATGCCGTGCTCGCGCAGCGGCTCGCCGATGATGTCCTCGACGATCCAGCGCGGGTTGAGGCTCGCGTAGGGATCCTGGAAGATCATCTGGATGCGGCGGCGCAGCTTGCGGCCCTCGGGCGTCTTGAACGCGGCATGCGCGTCCTGCCCGTCGAACTGCAGGCCACCGCGCGTGGGCGCATACAGGCCCACCAGCAGACGCGCCACGGTGCTCTTGCCGCAGCCCGATTCGCCCACCAGCGCGAGCGTCTTGCCGCGCTCGATGGAAAAGCTCACGCCGTCGACCGCATGCAGCAGCACGCGCGGCTTGCGTTCGAGCACGCGGTTGAGCCAGGGTGGAGAGACGTCGAAGGTGCGCGCGAGGTCGTGCGCGACCACGAGCGGTTCGTTCGCGGCGGCGCTCATCGCGTCACCTCCGCGATGGGCTCGGCCGCTTCAGGCGCGGCGCGTTCGCCGGCCGACAGCGCATCGTGGTGCTTCGCCGCGATCTCGGCCTGGCCGGCGTGCGGGTCGGTCGCGTCGTGCAGCCAGCAGGCCGCGCGCGTGGCGCCGGCATGCATGAGCTCGGGCCGCTCGACGAGGCAGCGCGCAAAGGTGCGCGGGCAGCGCGGGTTGTAGGCGCAGCCGGCGGGAATGGCATTGAGCCGCGGCATCGCGCCGTCGATCTGGTTGAGCCGCTCGCGGTCGCTCGCCATGTCGGGAATCGAGGCCATCAGGCCCGATGTGTAGGGATGCGCGGGCTGGTGGATCACCTCGTGCACCGGGCCGATCTCGGCGATGCGGCCCGCGTACATCACGGCCACGCGATCGCAGGTTTCGGCGATCACGCCCATGTCGTGCGTGATCAGCATCACCGCCGCGCCGCGGTCCTTGCACACCTGCTTGAGCAACTGGATGATCTGCGCCTGGATCGACACATCGAGCGCGGTGGTCGGCTCGTCGGCCACGATGAGCTTGGGCTCGGCCGCGAGTGCCAGCGCAATCACCACGCGCTGCCGCATGCCGCCCGAGAACTGGTGCGGGAAGTGGTCGATGCGCTGCTCGGCGGCGGGGATGCCTGTGTCCTGCAGCAGGCCGATGGCCCGCTTGCGCGCTTCGGATTCCGACACGGGCAGGTGCGCGCGAATGGTCTCGACCAGCTGCCGGCCCACGGTGTAGAGCGGGTTCAGCGAGGTCAGCGGATCCTGGAAGATCGCGCCGATCTTGCGGCCGCGAATCGGCCGCATCGCATCGAAGCCGAGGTTGTCGATGCGCTGGCCGTCCAGCACGATCTCGCCGCCGGCCACGCGGCCCGGCGGTTCGAGCAGGCCGATGATGGCCGCGCCCGTGAGCGACTTGCCGGCGCCCGATTCGCCCACCACGCCGAGGATTTCACCAGGCGCGATGTCGAAGGAAATGCGGTCGAGCGCGCGCAGCGTGCCGCGGCGGCCCGGAAATTCGACGACGAGGTCTTTGACCTGGAGCAGCGTCATGGTGGCGTTCTCCTTGTATTCAGCGCAGTCGCGGATTCAGCGCGTCGCGCAGCCAGTCGCCGAGCAGGTTCACGCTGAGTGCGATCAGCACCAGCATCAGGCCCGGAAACACCGTGATCCACCATTCGCCCGAGAACAGGTACTGGTTGCCGATGCTGATGAGCGTGCCCAGCGAAGGCGAGGTCGGCGGCACGCCGACGCCGAGGAACGAGAGCGTGGCCTCGGTGATGATCGCCGTCGCGACCTGGATCGTGGCCAGCACCATCACCGGCCCCATCACGTTGGGCAGCACGTGGCGCAGCATGATGCGCAGCGGCGCCACGCCGGTGACGCGCGCGGCCTGCACGTACTCCTTGTTGCGCTCCACCAGCGTGGAGCCGCGCACCGTGCGCGCGTACTGCACCCAGCCGGTTAGCGAGATGGAGATGATCAGCACGCCGAAGGCCAGCGACTCGTGCGCGCCGGGAAAGAGCGCGCGGCCGACGCCGGCGATGAGCAGTGCCACCAGGATGGGCGGGAACGACAGCATCACGTCGCATATGCGCATCAGGAAGGAGTCGAGCCAGCCGCCGAAGAAGCCGGCCAGCAGGCCCAGCACCACGCCGACGGCGAGCGACAACGCCACAGACACGAGGCCGACGATCAGCGAGATGCGCGCGCCGTAGATCACGGCCGAGAGAATGTCGCGGCCCTGGTCGTCGGTGCCGAGCAGGTATTTGGAAGAGCCTTCGGCGCTCCATGCAGGCGGCAGGCGCGCATCGCCGAGTTCGAGCGTGGCGAGGTCGAAGGGGTTGTGTGGCGACACCCAGCCGGCGAACACCGCGCAGATGACGCAGGCCAGCGCGATCAGCGCCGCGACGATGGCCACGGGCGAGGTACGGAAGCTGTAGCCGACATCGCTGTCGAGCCAGCGGGCTAGTGTTTTTTTCATCGTGAGGCAAAAGGAATGGGCCCGCAGGAAGCGGGCCCATGGTCAGGCCACCGCGCGAGCGGCCCTCAGTCTTACGGCTTGATGCTCATCCACTTGAAGGGCATGTAGTTGTCGGCCATTTGCGTGAGCGACACCTTCTTGCTGACACCCCAGGCCAGCGTCTGCTGGTGCAGCGGCAGGTGGCCGATGTCGGCGGTGTGGATGTCGAAGGCTTCCTTGATCATCGCGTCGCGCTTGGGCTTGTCAGTTTCCGACTGGATCTTCTTCGTCAACTCGTCGAGCTTCGGATTGCAGTACGCGCCCAGGTTGAACTGGCCGGCGCCGGTCTTGTCGTCCGGGCAGGCCATCAGCGCGGTCAGCGCGTTGTGCGAGTCGTAGGTGGTCGGGGTCCAGCCCAGCATGTAGAAGCTGGTGTCGCGGCGCAGCACCTTGGGGAAGTAAGTGCCCTTGGTCTCCGCCGCGAGGTTGATCTTGACGCCGATCTTCGCCAGGTTCGCCGCCACGCTCTGGCAGATCTGGCCGTCGTTCACGTAGCGGTCGTTCGGGCAGTTCATGGTCACTTCGAAGCCGCTCGGATAGCCGGCGTCGGCCAGCAGCTTCTTGGCGCCTTCGACATCGAGCGGCAGGCGTTTGTCCTGGGCTTCGGTCCAGCCGTTGATGCCGGGGCCGACCATCAGCCCGGTCGGGCGCGAAGCGCCGCGCATCACGGTGCGCTGGATGCCGACGATGTCGATGGCCTGGTAGAAGGCCTGGCGCACGCGCTTGTCCTTGAACGGGTTCTTGCCCTTCACGTTCGAGTAGAGCAGTTCGTCACGCTTCTGGTCCATGCCAAGGAAGATCGTGCGCAGCTCGGGGCCGGCGATGACGCGCGCCGTCGGGCTGGCGTTGACGCGCGCGATGTCCTGCACCGGCACGGGTTCCATCACGTCGACTTCGCCCGAGATCAGCGCGGCGACGCGGGTGGCCGGATTGGCGATCGGCGTGAAGATGATCTCTTGCGCGTTGCCTTCGATCTTGCCCCAGTAGGTCGGATTGCGCGTGAAGACCGTGCGCACGTTCGGCTGGCGCTCGCGCACGCGGTACGGGCCGGTGCCGTTGGCCTTGAAGGAGGCTGTGTTCTCGATGCCCTTGCGGCGGTCCACTGGCGTGACGGCCTTGTTTTCCTCGCACCACTTCTTGCTCATGATCATGATCTGCGTGATCACTTCGGGGAGGATCGGGAACGGACCCTTGGTCTCGATCTCGATGGTGTGCGAGTCGACCTTGCGCACTTCCTTGATGTCGGTGGTGTTGGACTTCATGTCCGAGCCGTCGCCCGATGCGCGCGCGAAGCTGAAGAGAACGTCGTCGGCGGTGAACGGCGTGCCGTCGTGGAACTGCACGTTCTTGCGCAATTCGAAGCGCCACACGGTAGGCGAGGTTTGCTTCCAGCTCGTGGCAAGCAGCGGCGCGACGCTCAGATCCTTGTTGCGCCCGACCAGCGTTTCATACACGTTGGCGGTGGTGCTCAGCTGCAGCGATTCGTTGAGCGAGTGCGGGTCGAGCGACAGCGCGTCACCCTGGTTTGCAACACGGATGGTCTGCGCGCCGGCGACCATGCTGACGGCGCCCAGCGCGCACAGAACGGCGGCCGCGGCCACATTTTTCTTGAAACTCATGGGAACACTCCTCGGGTTGGAATCAAACACATCACGTCGCCGCGGTGGCGGCGGCTTTCTCTGGCCGCGCACCGCGGGTAGCGGAAAGCGGCATGCCCTGCTCGATCAGGCCCGCATGCAATGCGGCACCGAGCGGCAGGATCTCGTCGTTGAAGTCGTAGCGGCTGTTGTGCAGGAAGGCGCCTTCGCGCACGTCCTGCCCGATGCGCAGGTAGGCGCCCGCTTTTTTCTGCAGCATGAAGGAGAAATCTTCGGCGCCCATGCTGGGCTCCATGCTGCGCTCGACGTTCTTTGCGCCGACCAGCGACTCGGCCACGTCGGCCGCAAACATGGCCTCGGGCGCGGTATTGATGGTGGCCGGGTAGATGCGCTCGTACTTGATCGTGGCGGTTGCACCGAAGCCGCCGGCGATGGCCGTGCACAGTTCGGTCAGGCGCTGCTCGACCTGCGCCTGCACGCGTGCGCTGAAGGTGCGCACCGTGCCGACCAGCGCGGCCTCGCCGGGCACAACGCTCATCGCGCCGAGGTCACCGGCCTGCATCGCGCAAATGCTGACGACGGCCGCATCGATCGGGCGCACGTTGCGCGAAACGATGGTCTGGGCCGCGGTGATGATGTGCGCCGCGACGATCACGGGGTCGATGGTCTGGTAGGCATGCGCCCCGTGGCCGCCCTTGCCCTTGATCTCGATGGTCACGCGATCGGCCGCGGCCATCATCGCGCCGCGGTTGATGCCCACGGTGCCGGCCGGCATGGCGGGCCAGTTGTGCATCGCGTAGACGGCATTGACGGGGAAGCGGTCGAACAGGCCGTCCTCGATCATCACGCGTGCGCCGGCGAAGCCTTCTTCGCCAGGCTGAAAAATGAGCACGGCGGTGCCGTCGAAATCGCGCGTCTCGGCCAGGTAGCGCGCGGCACCGACCAGCATGGCGGTATGGCCGTCGTGGCCGCAGCCGTGCATCAGGCCGTCGCTGGCGGAGCGCCAGCCGAAGTCGTTGTCCTCGCGCATCGGCAGCGCGTCCATGTCGGCACGCAGGCCGATCATGCGGCCGCTGGCGGTCGAACGGCCGCGTATGACGCCGACCACCCCCGTCTTGCCGATGCCTTCGTGAATCTCGTCGACGCCGCAGGCGCGCAAGGCCTCGCGCACGCGGCCGGATGTGTAGACCTCTTCGAAGCCGAGTTCGGGGTGTGCGTGCAGGTCGCGGCGAAAGGCGGTGATCTCGGGGTAGAAGTTCGCGATGTGCGCGAACGCGCGTCCGGAAGCCTTGAGGCGCGGGGCCGTGGATGTGGTTGCCGTCATGATGTCAATGACCTCCCGCCTTGCCCACGCGCAGCCGCGGATCGACCACGAAATACAGCAGGTCGACCACGAGGTTGATCACCACGAAGATCAAGGCAATGAGACACAGGTAGGCTGCCATCACCGGGATGTCGGCGAAGGTCACGGCCTGGATGAACAGCAGGCCCATGCCGGGCCACTGGAACACCGACTCGGTGATGATGGCAAAGGCAATCAGGCCACCGAGCTGCAGGCCGGTGATGGTCATCACCGGCACCAGCGTGTTCTTGAGCGCATGGCCGAAGTGGATGGCGCGGTTCGACAGGCCTCGTGCGCGCGCGAACTTGATGTAGTCGGTGCGCAGCACCTCAAGCATCTCGGCGCGCACCAGCCGCATGATCAGCGTCAGCTGGAAGATCGCCAGCGTCACCGCCGGCAGCACGATGTGGTGCCAGCCGTCGGCGCTGAAGAGGCCGCTGGTCCACCAGCCGAACTTCACGGTCTCGCCGCGGCCGAAGCTCGGGAACCAGCCCAGCGTGACCGCGAAGACGAGGATCAGCAGGATGCCGATCAGGAAGGTCGGCAGCGAAACGCCGAGCAGCGACACGGTCATGAATACCTGGCTCATGAAGGTGCCGCGGCGCAGCGCGGTGTACACGCCCATCGGAATGCCGATGAACAGTGCCAGCACCGCCGCCACGAGTGCCAGTTCGAGCGTGGCGGGAAAGCGTTCGCCAATCAACCGCGATACCTTCGCGCCCTGGCGCAGGCTCAGGCCGAACTCGCCTTGTGCAGCGTTGACAAGAAAGTGCCAGAACTGCACGAAGAAGGGTTGGTCGAGCCCCAATGCGGAGCGCAGCTCGCGGATCTGTTCGGGCTTGGCGTCCTGCCCCAGCAGGAACACGACTGGGTCGCCAACATATTGGAAGAGGAGGAAGGCGATGAAGGCGACCGCGATCATCACGATCACGGCCTGGATCAAACGGCGCAATACAAAAGCGATCATTCAGCAAACAAAGTGAACGGGCATGCTAGCAGTGCAAGGTGCGTGCCCGCACGGTGATTCCCCGGGGGTGCACGCAGATGGTGCTCTTTGCCAACATGATTCGCGATGATCGAGCCCGAACGAAAAAAGCCACTCGACTTTCGTCGAGTGGCTTTTGAGCTTTTGATTCGAAGCTGGCTTACGCCAGCGTCAAATTAGAAAGCGTGGCGGATACCGAAGTCGTAGCCGGTGGAGCTCTTCGGGGTGAAGACGCCAGCTGCGTTGTTGTAGAAGGCCGGGCCGCCAACCGTGTAGCCAGCGCCGTTCTTGTTGCTGATGCGAGCGATCGTAGCGTACAGAGCCGTGCGCTTCGACAGGTTGTGCACATAGCCCAGAGCGATCTTGTTGGCCTTGGGATCAGGCGTGTTCAGAGCGAACGGGTTGTTCGGCAGGTTCTGGTCCAGCTTGACGTGCGACCACGAAGCGCGGATCAGGCCAGCGCCGACCGGCACGGTCACGCCGAGCAGGTAGCCAGTCAGATCGATGTCGGGACGGCCGCCAGCCAGCGGGGTCACTTCGTAGTCGATCTTGTTCTTGGCCTTCGACACTTCACCGAACAGCTTCACGGGACCGAAGTCATACGAAGCGCCCAGGTTCAGGGTGTTGACCTTGGTGGTCGTGCCGACGTAGTAGTCGTCGCCAACGGTGCTGCTGCCATAAGCCAGCGCAACGTCCAGAGGACCGTTTGCGTAGCCGAAGCGGCCACCGATGTAACGGCCTTGACGCTGCGAGTTCAGCGTAGCGGGCGTGAAGATGCCCGAGTCGTACTTGGTCTTCTCTGCCAGGGCGTATTGCACTTGGCCGTAGAAACCACCCAGGTTCGGCGGCAGGAAGTAGCCGATCGAGTTGCTGGCGCGAACGTAGTTGCTGGTGCCCACGTTGGTGAACGCACCGGTCGAAGCTGCGGGCGTACCGAAGCCACCGAAGGCGGTGTTGGCCGTCGAAACCAGGTTGGTGCCAACGCCGTTGGTGCCGAACGGATCGAACACGGTGTCGTTCCAGAACGTCGGGGTGTAGTCACGACCCAGGCGGACTTCACCGAAACCACCCGACAGGCTCACGGTCGAACGACGAGCGAACGTCGCGATACCTTGCTGGCCGTCGTCATTGGAGATCGGAGCTTCGAGCCAGAAGCTGGCTGCCAGGCCACCGCCCAGGTCTTCCGTGCCACGGAAGCCGATGCGGCTCGAGTTGTAACCCGAGTTAGCCAGTTCGCGACGGCTGGTCTTGACCGAACCTTGGTTCAGGTAGACGGGGATACCGAAAGCGTTGGGGAACACGGTCGCGCGGTTGTCGCGGGCGGTGTTCGAGTAGCCGCTGATCGACGCGTCGACCACACCAAACAGCGTGACGGACGACTGAGCCGAGGCAACACCGGCAACAGCCAGGGCAGCCAGAGCAACTAGAGATTTTTTCATTGCAAGTTTCTCCAAGGTTAAACATAGGGCTCCGGTGCGAAGGGCTCACCGTGACTGGCACTTTTGTGCTCCCACCGGACCCCGGGCCAACCTCCTTTTGGGAAGTTGATGCTATTGCACCAGAGCCGATGCGGCAGGGCAAAACAATTCGCCCGAAATCTTGGATGGCCCGCGCGTTTCGTTGCACGCCTGCAACAAAGGACTTAGGCCTTGGCGCACACCACCATGTGAAATGTGACAAGGCTTCCGCCTGGCATTTCGCATGTGCGTTCAAATAGGCGCATGACACTCATGACCGACTCCGTCCTGGCCGCGGCAGACGCGGCGTTGCGCACCCTTTTCGCGCGCCCCCATGCCACGCGGGCGACGCCCACCCCCTCATTGGCGCCCGGCGAACTGAGTGAAGCGGAACGCCGCGAGGCCGGCGCGCTGATGCGGGTGAACCACGTCGGCGAAGTCTGTGCACAGGCGCTTTACACGGCCCAGGCGGCCGTGGCGCGCGACCCTGCGCTGCGCGCCCATTTCATCGAGGCGGCGCACGAGGAAACCGATCATCTGGCCTGGACCCGACAGCGTCTGGACGAACTGGGCGCACGCCCGTCGCTCCTGAATCCTCTCTGGTATGCGGGCGCTTTCGGGTTCGGCTTGGTTGCGGGCCGTCTCGGGGACCCGCTGAGCCTGGGGTTCGTTGCGGAAACCGAGCGTCAGGTAGAAGCCCACCTGGAAAGCCACCTTGGCCGCCTCCCGCCCGCAGACAGCGCCTCCAAGGCAGTGGTCGAGCAGATGAAGCTCGACGAAGCCCGCCATGCGTCACAGGCTGTCGACGCCGGCGCAGCGGAACTCCCCGCACCAGCCAAGGCCCTGATGCGTGTGGCTTCCCGCGTGATGACCACGGTAGCGCACCGCATCTAGGCCATCCGCTCAAGTTTCGATCAGGTCGAAACTGGTAGTGATCTCGGCAGTCTTCGCCAGCATGATGCTGGCGGAGCAGTAGGTTTCGTGGCTCAGTGCAATTGCGCGTTCTACGGCGGAGGCCGGAATTCCCTTGCCCGCCACGGTGAAGTGCATGTGGATCTTCGTAAAGACCTTGGGATCCTTTTCCGCGCGCTCGCTGGTGAGCTTGACGCTGCAGCGCTCGACGCGATGGCGTCCGCGCTTCAGTATCAGCACGACGTCGTAGGCGGTGCATCCACCGGTGCCGGCAAGAACGGTCTCCATCGGCCGCGCGGCGAGGTTCTGCCCGCCGTTCTCGGGTTTCGCGGCATCGGGGGCGCCGTCCATCATCAGGACGTGGCCGCTGCCTGTCTCGGCAACGAAGCCCATGGCCGATCGCGTGCCTGCGTCGCCGGTCCAACTCACTGTGCATTCCATGGTTTTCGGGGCTCCAAGTCTGAGATGCCGGGCAAAAATACACGCCGGCCTCCCTTTGTGTGTGGGAAAAGCATCACTCGCTTGTTGCAACGCAACAAACAATAGATATACTTTATTTCATTGCGCGCTTGGTTGTGCGCACCCAGTTGTCTCCTCCACCCTTCCAATTGGTGGATTTAGCCCCGAGCTGCAAAGCTCGGGGCTTTTTTCTTTTCAGCCCCTGGCCGGCTCGGCGCCACTCTAGTTTTCGCGCCGAAAGGGTAGTTGCTCTGGCTGCCCTGGCTGTTGCCGGTGTTGCCTCGGCCCAATCGTCCGTCACGCTGTTTGGTGTGGTCGACGCGTCGATCAGCGGCTACTCGAACAGTTCACGCGACCTGAACAACGGCGTGACGTACAACGCCCTCGGCTTCCCAGTCGCTTACAACCCGTTCTATCTGAACCAGGGCAGCGTCAGGGTCAGCCGCCGCGAACTGGCCAACTCGGCCTACAACTCCAGCAAACTGGGCTTCCGTGGCACGGAAGACCTCGGCGGCGGCCTGGCGGCCAGCTTCTGGCTCGAAGCTCCGATCAAGAACGACGACGGCTCGGAAGGTGTTGCAACCTTCTCTCGCCGTTCGACCGTGAGCCTGTCGGGCGGTTTCGGTGAAGTCCGCCTCGGCCGCGACTACACCCCGACGTTCTGGAACAACAGCGTGTTCGACCCGTTCGGCGCCAGCGGCGTTGGCACCAACCTGATCCAAACGGCCACCGGCGCTTTTGGCAACCCGACCCGCACCGGCAATTCCATCGGCTACTTCCTGCCGTCGAACCTGGGTGGTTTCTATGGCCAATTGCAGTACGCCTTCCATGAGAAGGACAAGTACAGCCCTGGCTTGGCTACGCCTCATGCGGCTAACAATTCGCGCACCGGTCGCTATGTCGGTGGACGTTTCGGCTACGCCAACGGCCCCCTGGACGTTGCAGCCGCCTACGGCAGCAGCACCGTGGGCGACGACTACTACGCCGGCACGACTACCAAGGTCAACACCTTCAACCTCGGCGCTTCGTATGACTTCGGCCCCGTGAAGCTCTTCGGCGAACTGTCTCGAGCCAAGCGGAAGACCGACATCGACGGCGACTTCTTCGTCCGGCCGGCTGCGATGGCATCGGACAAGCTCAACGGCTGGCTGGTGGGTGTGACGGCCCCCGTGGGTGCCGGCCTGATCCGTGCATCGTATTCGGCCGTGAAGTACAAGACGGACGATAACAATCCGTACTTCGACACACCGGACAAGAAGGCCAACAAGCTGGCACTCGGCTACGTGCACAACCTGTCGAAGCGCACGGCCCTGTACGCAACGATCGCTCGTGTCAGCAACAAGAACGGTGCTGGCTACACGGTTGGCGGCCCGGTCTTCTACAACAACGCAGCCAACGTCTTCACCCCGAAGACCTCGACCGGCTACGACTTCGGCATTCGCCACGCCTTTTGACAGAGTCTGATCCCGATGCTGGCAGCAGCCAGTTCGAGTCAATTCAGTGTCAAGCCGCCCAGCTCATGCCGGGCGGTTTTTTTGCTTTTCTTCTCAACTCGCGCGGCCGCGTCTGCTTTGCAGCAGCCCCACATTCATTTCTCCGCTCAGAACCGAAGCGTAGAAACGTTCGACCATGTTGACGCTCGTTCGCGCATTGCGTGCCAAGGTCAGCATGTCGATTCCCTGGCCGTACAACAGCCGCAGCGTGATGGCGGTATGGCGCAGGCAGTAGAGCGTCCTCGACTGACCCAGCGGTCCTTTTTCAAGGCCGCTCTCCTCGAGCACCCAATGGAAAAGAAAGTTGAGCACGGCCAGCGCGTGCTCGCGGTTCTTCAACTGCGGCAGAAAGAGATAGTCGTCCGCCGCGCCGCAGCCATGTTCGCGGCGATGAGCGAGCAAGCATTCGTAGACCCGCACCGCCGGCCGCAGGCTCACGATCGGCTGGCTGTGCCGCTTGGTCTCCGGCAGGTTCATGCGCAAATAGACGTGCTTGCTCCGAACGATCTCGATGTGCTTGTGCTTCATGAGCTTGATGTCGCTCGGACGCACGAAGGTATTCACCATCCAGCGGATCAGCCAGGGCAGCTCGTCGGGCATGGCGAGCAGTTCGCGCGCAATCCAGAAGCGTTCGCCCGCCGCAAGCTGGTCGAGCACCGGATGCGCGTGCCCGCGCAGGCTGCGCGCGGTCCTGGTGATCGCCCGGTACTCCGCAACGCTAAAGCTGCCGCGCGGCTGGCTGCGCACCTTGACCTTCGGAAATGCGGGCACATCGCGAAGCACGCCGATGTGCACGCCATGCATCACCACCTTGCGCAACAGCACGAGGTACTGCGCAATCGTCGTGCTGCTGAAGCCCCGTTCTCCGAGGCGATCGATCAAGCGTTGTGCGTCGGACGTTGCAAACGACTGCGCCGGCACATCACCCAGCAGCGGAACGATGTGCGCACGCAATCTGTTGCCCATCACCTGCCACGTGGGGCGGCCGATTTCGTTTCGCCGAACCCGCGCAGCCTCGGCCTGCATCAACCCTTTCGAAAGATCACTGACAGAAATTGATAACAGATTTTTTTCAATTGTGAACTGATTGGCGGCCGCCGGGGCCGGTGGACAGGTGCGTCCAAAAAAACCTGAATCATTTGCGGCTGGAGCGTTGCTGAAGAGGTTTATGACATTTGTGTCCATGTCATGCCCGCATGCAATCCCGATGCCTCTTATCATCGACAGTTAGCAAATGAAAACTCCCTTGGAAAAAACCGTGCGCAATGCACCTGTTAATCCGGCGCTGACGCCCGCCGACTATCTCAGAAAAATTCTCAACGCCCGGGTCTACGACGTTGCCGTCGAATCCGCACTTGAGAAAGCGCGCGCGCTCAGCGAACGGCTGGGCAACACCGTGCTGCTCAAGCGCGAAGACCAGCAGCCGGTCTTCAGCTTCAAGCTGCGCGGCGCCTATAACAAGATGGCGCACCTGAGTGCTGCGCAATTGGCGAGCGGCGTTATTTGCGCATCGGCCGGCAATCACGCGCAAGGCGTTGCATTGGGTGCACGCAAGCTCGGCACGCGCGCGGTGATCGTGATGCCGGTGACCACGCCCAAATTGAAGATCGATGCGGTGCGCGGCTTCGGCGGCGAAATCGTGCTGCACGGCGACAGCTATTCAGATGCCTATCTGCACGCGCTCGAATTGCAGGCGCAGCAAAACCTGACCTTCGTTCATCCCTTCGATGACCCCGACGTCATTGCCGGCCAGGGCACCATCGCAATGGAAATCCTGCGACAGCACCAGGGCCCGCTCGATGCCGTGTTCGTCGCGATCGGCGGAGGCGGCCTGATCTCCGGCGTGGCCAACTACATCAAGGCCGTGCGTCCCGAGATCAAGGTGATCGGCGTGCAGATGAACGACTCCGACGCGATGATGCAATCGGTCGCCGCGCACCAGCGCGTGAACCTGCCCGACGTCGGCCTGTTCTCGGACGGCACGGCCGTCAAGCTGGTCGGAGAGGAAACCTTCCGCATCGCCAGCGAACTGGTCGACGAATACATCGCGGTCGACACCGATGCCGTGTGCGCCGCCATCAAGGACGTCTTCGTGGACACGCGCAGCATCGTCGAACCGGCGGGTGCATTGGCGGTCGCGGCCATCAAAGAGTACGTTGCGCAGCACGGCCGCCACGGCGAGACCTACGCGGCCATCCTGTGCGGCGCCAACATGAACTTCGACCGGCTGCGTTTCGTCGCGGAGCGCGCCGAGGTCGGCGAAGAACGCGAGGCGCTGTTCGCCGTCACCATTCCCGAGGAGCGCGGCAGCTTCCGCCGCTTCTGCGAACTGGTCGGCGAGATGCCCGCGAGCGATGCCGAAGCTGCGTTGGGCGGCGGTGGCGCACCGCGCAACGTGACCGAGTTCAACTACCGCATCAGCGACGCGGCCAAGGCGCACGTGTTCGTCGGCCTCACGACCTCGGCGCGCGGAGAGTCGGCCGTCATCGCGCGGACCTTCAACGAGCACGGCTTCGACGCGCTCGACCTCACGCACGACGAACTCGCGAAGGAACATCTACGGCACCTCGTGGGCGGACGCACCGGCCTTGCGCACGATGAGCGCCTGCTGCGCTTCGTGTTTCCCGAGCGTCCCGGTGCGCTGCTCAAGTTCCTGAGCCTGATGCGGCCGAACTGGAACATCAGCCTGTTCCACTACCGCAACCAGGGCGCCGACTACGGCCGCATCCTCGTGGGCCTGCAGGTGCCGTCCGGCGAAGCCACCGAGTTCGACGCCTTCCTCGAAACGCTAGGCTATCCCTACGTCGAGGAAACGGCCAACCCCGCGTATCGCCTGTTCCTGCAGGCCTGAAAAAGCTACTGCGCGGGCGCCTGCTGCGGCGGCGCCATCGCTGCAGGCTGCTGCAGCGGGCCAACCGGCTGCTGTGGCTGCTGCTGCAATTGCGGTGGGGCAACCACGGCCGGCATCGTCGCGGGCAGAGGCCCGGCCGGCAGAGCCATCGGCACCGCCGGCAACCCCGGGCTGGAAACGCTGATCGGCGCACGCACCGGCAGTTGCAGCGTGAATGCCGCCGGCCCGTCGGCCCGTGCGCCGATGGTCGCCGAGCGCAGGCCCACCGACTGCAGCACATAGTTGTCGCCGACCGCCGAGCCGACACGGAACGGCCGCGGCGGCTTGCCGTCGATGGAGATCAGCGCGGCGCCCTGCTGCGAAGGGTCTGCCACCACGCCCGACAGAGCGAAACGGCTGGCCGCCTCGGGCGCCACCGCTGCCGTACGGGACGCGGGCAGCACGCCCAGCAGCCGTGCCACCGAATCCGAATCGGCCGCCACCGAAGGCCGCGGCATCGTCGCCGCCGCTGCCACGGCCTGCGCCGGCGAAGCCAGGCGCAGCGCCCAGAACACGGCAGCGCCGGCCGCCAACGCCCAAAGCCCGGTCGTAGCAAGTGGGGCATGCCAGCGGGCGGCGGAGTAAGGACTTGTCATGGGCGCGGATTATCATGCAGCGCGCCTTCCGAATCATGTCCGCCCAACCTATGAACAAACTCCTTCGAGCCGCCACCCGCACCGCCCAACGCGGCTTCACGCTGATCGAACTGATGGTGGTGCTGGTCATCATCGGCGTGCTGGCGGCGCTGATCGTGCCGAACGTGATCGAGCGCGCCGACGACGCCCGCGTGACGGCCGCCCGGACCGACATCAACAACCTGATGCAGGCGCTCAAGCTCTACCGCCTGGACAACCAGCGCTACCCCACCGCCGAGCAGGGACTGCAGGCGCTGCTCACGCGTCCGACCACCGGCCCCGCTGCCCCCAACTGGAAGCCTTACGTGGAGAAGCTGCCCAACGACCCCTGGGGCCATCCGTACCAGTACATGAACCCGGGCATCAAGGGCGAGATCGACGTGCTCTCTTTCGGCGCCGACGGCCAGAGCGGCGGCGAGGGCAAGAATGCCGACATCGGCAGCTGGCAATAGCGGCACTGGCGCGCCGCGCCGCAACCGGTTCCCACGCCGCCACACCCGCCCGGCCTGCGGCTTCACGCTGCTGGAGCTGATCGTGGTGATCGCCATCATCGCGATGGCCACTGCCGCCGTGAGCTTCGCGATTCGCGACACCAGCGCAGCCAAGCTCGACCGCGAGGCCGACCGGCTCGCCGCCCTGCTCGAATCGGCCCGCGCCCAGTCGCGCGCCAGCGGCATCGTGGTGAGGTGGCGGCCAGTCGAAGGCAGCTTCGTGTTCGACGGCCTGCCGCCGGGTGCGCTGCCCAGCGGATGGGCCGCCGAGGGCATCACCGCACAGGCCGCGCTTTCCAACGGCACGCCGGTTCCGGCGCTGCAACTCGGGCCCGATCCGATCATTGCGGCGCAGCAGGTCATGCTCCATTCCGCCGGACCGCCCGCACGCGCGCTGCGCATCGCGACCGACGGGGTTCGCCCCTTCACCGTCTCGGCGGTGCAATGAGCTCGCGGCACCCTGCTTCGTCCCCGCGCGCAGGCGGCTTCACGCTGATCGAAGTGCTGATCGCGCTCGGCATCGTCGCGCTGGCACTGGCCGCAGGTTCGCAGGCCACCATGTCGCTCACGCGCAATGCACAGCGCCAGTCCAACCTCGTGCTGGCCGACCTGTGCGCCGAGAACGAACTCGCCAAGGCTCGCCTCTCGCGGCAGATGCCGGCGATCGGCGACTCCGGGTCGATCTGCCTGCAGGCCGGCGTCACGTTCAACGTGACGACCTCGACCGTCGCCACGCTGAACCCGAATTTCCGCCGTGTCGACGTGCAGGTGCGCGACGAAGCCGACGCGCCGATCCTGCGCATCTCCACCGTGGTGGGCCGCTACTGATGCAACGCGCCAAAGCCACCGCACCCCGCGGCTTCACGCTGATCGAGCTGCTCGTTGCCATCGCCGTGATGGCGCTGCTCTCGCTCGTGAGCTGGCGCGGGCTCGACAGCATGTCGCGCGCCACCCTGCAGAACCAGCAGCGCGCCGACGCCGTCCTCACACTGCAGGCCACGCTCGCACAGTGGGGCGCCGACCTCGATGCCGTGACCCCGCTCGCGCAGACCCGTCCGATCGACTGGGACGGCCGCGCGCTGCGGCTCACGCGCCGCGGCAGCGACGATGCGGCGCCGTCGGTGCAGGTGGTGGCCTGGACGCTGAAGTCCGGCCCCGACGGCGTGCGCTGGCGGCGCTGGCAGTCGCAGCCCTTCACCACGCGCGGCGATTGGCAGCAGGCCTGGAACCTGGCGGCCGCCTGGGCGCAGGACGGCGGCTCGGGTTCGGGCGGCTACAACGACGTGCCGCTGGTGCCGGCCAGCAGCTGGCAGCTCTACTACTTCCGCGACAACGTCTGGGCGCCTGCCGGCCAGCTGCCCACCGCCGCGCCCAACCCCAACAACCCCGCGGGCCCCGTCGTCGCGATGCCGGACGGTGTGCGCCTCGTCATCACGCTGCCGCCCGGCGACGGCCTCGCGGGCACGCTCACGCGCGACTGGGTCAGGCCGACCGTGGGGGCGCCGAAATCGTCATGACGGCAGCGAACAAGAAAAAGCACCAGGCCGGCGCCGCCCTGCTCGCCGCGATGCTGACCGTGATGCTGGTGGCCACCTTCGCCGCCGCGGCACTGTGGCAGCAATGGCGCTCTGCCGAAGTCGAAGGCGCCGAGCGCGCACGCGTGCAGGCCGCCTGGGTGCTGGTCGGCGCGCTCGACTGGTCGCGCCTGATCCTCGGCGAAGACGGCCGCACCGGCGGCCCCGACCACCTGGCGGAGCCCTGGGCCGTACCGCTCGAGGAAGCACGGCTCACGAGCTTCCTGTCCGCCGACAAGAACGTGTCGAGCGACAGCCTCGAAGGGTTGCCCGACGCCTTTCTCTCGGGCCGCATCGTCGACGCGCAGTCCAAGCTCAACGTGCTCTCGCTGGTCGACAACGGCAAGCCGGTGCCCGCGAGCGTTGCCACCTTCACCCGGTTGTTCAACCTGCTGGGCCTGCCGGCGTCGGAGTTGAGCCAGATGACCACAGGCCTCGCGGCGGCCCTTGCCATGGGCACCGCGACCGACGGCAGCAGCGGCGATTCCGGCGCCGCGCCGCTGATGCCGCAACAGGTCTCGCAACTGGTGTGGGTCGGCCTGTCGTCCTCGACCGCCGCCGCGCTCGAACCGTACGTGACGATCCTGCCGGTGAAGACCACGCTCAACCTCAACACCGCGAGCGCCGAGGCCATCAGCGCCAGCATGGAGTCGCTCAACATCGCCAGCGCGCGCCAGCTGGTGGAGCGCCGCGCGCGCGCCTTCTTCAAGGACATCGCCGCCGCCAACGCCGCGCTGCCCAGCGGCAGCGCGCCCTTCAACGCGGCGCAGCACGGCGTGGGCACGCAGTATTTCGAGGTCTACGGCAAGCTGCGGCTCGACCGCACCTACGTCGAGGAGCGCTCGCTTCTACAGCGCAGCGGTGTCACGGTGACGACGATCTGGCGCACCCGCGGCGCCGGCGCAACGAACACCCCGGTCAAACCCTGATTTCAATGCACTACTTGTAGACAAAAAGCCTTCCGACACGCGTCACACCTGCGCGACACGCTATCGAAACAAGAGCACCAACCTGTCGGCCCCCACCTACAATCACCGGCTTTTCCAAGACCCACATGACCCCCCTGCTGCTCATTGCCCCCCTCCCCCCGGCCGATGCCGCGGGCGAGTACGACTGGGCCCAGGCAGGCGACGACGGCATTGCGTTGCGCAGCCAGGGCCGCGCGCTGCTGGCCCTGCTGCCCTCGGGCGCGGAGGTCATGCTCGGCATTCCTTCCGCCGCGCTCTCGTGGCACCGCGTCACGCTGCCCAAGGGCAGCATGGGCAGCGCATCGAAGCTGCGTGCGGTGCTCGACGGCCTGCTCGAAGAACACCTGCTCGACGAACCCGAGGTCCTGCACTTCGCGCTCGAACCCGACGCCAAGGCCGGCGCGCCCGTGTGGGTTGCGGCCTGCAATCGCATCTGGCTGCGCAGCGTCGTGCAAGGGCTCGAAGCAGCCGGCCGGCGCGTGGTGCGCATCGTTCCCGAATTCGCGCCGCAGCCGGCCGACGGCCCGCCGCTGCTGCTGGTCACGGGCGAGCCCGAGGCGCCGCGGCTCACGGTGTGCGATGCCGACGGCGTGGTCTCGCTGCCGCTGGCCGGCGCGGGGCTGGCGCTGTCTGGCGGCCTGCCGCTGGACACCGCTGTCATCACCACCGAGCCCGCCGTGGCCGAAGCAGCCGAGCAGTTGCTCGAACGCCGCGTGCCCATCGTTCAATCGCCACAGCGCTGGCTGCAGGCCGCGCGCACGCCCTGGGAGCTCGCACAGTTCGACCTCGCCGCGACCGGCCGCGCGCGCGCCGGCAAGAAATTCGCGTCGGTCCTGCAAACACTGCGCTATGCGCCCGAGTGGCGCGCCGCGCGCTGGGGCGTTGTCGTGTTGCTGCTCACCCAATTGATCGGCCTCAACGCCTGGGCCTGGAAGGAGCGCAATGCGCTCGAATCGAAACGCCAGGCCGCCAAGACCATGCTGACCCAGACCTTCCCCTCGGTGAAGATCGTGGTCGACGCGCCGCTTCAGATGCAGCGCGAAGTCGCCGCGCTGCAGCAGGCCGTGGGCGACGTGGCGGGCAGCGACTTCGAACCCATGGTCGGCGCGCTCGCCGCCGCCCTCCCGCCCGGCAAGGTGCCGAGCGCCGTCGACTTCAGCGCCGGCCAATTGCGCCTGCGCGGCCTCGGGCTGCAGCCCTCGGAGGTGTCGCAGATCACCCATGCCATGGCGCCGCGCGGCTACAACGTGCGCACCGAAGGCGACCTGCTGCTCGTGCAGGCACAGGCCGAGGCCGCCCGATGAATTTCAGCGAACAGCTCAAGGCCCGCTGGGCCACCCTCGAAGCGCGCGAGCGCCGCATGGTCGCCGCCGCCGCCGCGCTCGTGGCGCTGGCATTGCTGTGGTGGATCGCACTCGCGCCCGCGCTGCGCACGCTGGCCGCGGCACCGGCCGAACACGCGCAGCTCGACGCGCAGCTGCAGCAGATGGCCACCCTTCAGGACCGCGCGAAGGCGCTGCAGTCGCAGCCGCGCCTGAACCGCGACGACGCGCTGCGCGCGCTCGAGGCCTCGGTGCGCGACAGCCTCGGCGCCGGCAACGCGCAGCTCATGACGGCCGGCGGCGACGGCGCCGCCACCGCCTCGCTGCGCGCGGCGCCCGCGGCCAGCGTCGCCCAATGGCTCGGCCAGGCCCGCGGCAACGCGCATGCAGTGCCGCGCGAAGTCCACCTGACGCGCGCCCCCGCCGCCGCGCCACCGCCGCCATCCGGTGGCAAGGATGCGCCGACGACGCCGCAGGTCCGCTGGGACGGCACCATCGTCATGGCGCTGCCCGCGGCGCGATGAGCAGCAACAGCAAGCCCGCATGCTGACCCGCCCCCCGATCTCCGAACCCCGGCCGCGCCGCGGCTGGCGCTGGGCCCTGCTCGGCCTCGCGATGGGCGCGCTGCTGGCGGTGGCGCTGTTCGCGCCGGCGCGCTGGCTGTCGGCGGCATTGTCGAGCTGGAGCCATGGCCGCCTCGTGCTGGCCAACCCGCGCGGCACCGTCTGGAACGGCACGGCCGCGGTGGTGCTCGCCAGCGGCGCCGGCGGCACCCAGGCGGTGTCGCTGCCCGGCCTGCTGCACTGGCGCATGCGCCCGGGCTGGAGCGGCATTTCCGCCAGCCTCGACCTGCCCTGCTGCGCCGAGCGGCCGCTCGAACTCAAGGCCAGCCCGCGCGCCGGGGGCATGCAGCTGGCATGGCAGGACAGCCGCTCGCGCTGGCCCGCCACCCTGCTCACCGGCCTGGGTGCGCCCTGGAACACGCTCAAGCTCGAAGGTGCGCTCGATCTCTCCACCAAGGCCTTCTCGATGCAGTGGGACGGGCCGGCGCTGCGCATCGCCGGGCAGGCCACGCTCGACGCGACCGACGTCTCCTCCAGCCTGTCGACCCTGCGGCCGATGGGCAGCTACCGGCTCACGCTCGAAGGCGGCCCCCGTCCCACGCTGCTGCTGAGCACGCGCGAGGGCAGCCTCGAACTGAACGGCAGCGGCAGCTGGAGCGGTACGTCCTTCCGCTTCAACGGCGAAGCCAGTGCCGCACCCGGCCGCGAAGACGCGCTTTCCAATTTGTTGAACATCATCGGACGGCGCGTCAACGCACGTTCGATCATCACCCTGGGTTGACCCTCATGATGAAGCCACTGTTTTCGACCGGCACCGTCGCACTCGCCGTGCGCGTGCTGATCGCCGCCACGTTCCTGCAAGGCGCGCCCGCCGCGCTCGCGCAGACCGGCGACGCGCCGCGCCGCGGCGAGCCGATCACGCTGAACTTCTCCAATGCCGACATCGAGGCCGTGGCCCGCACCATGGCGGTGGTCACGGGCCGCGACGTGGTGGTCGACCCGCGCGTCAAGGGCACGATGAACCTCGTCACCGACCGCGCGATCCAGCCGGCCGCCGCCTTCAACCAGTTCGCCTCGGCGCTGCGCCTGCAGGGCTTCGCGGTGGTGGAGGCCGACGGCCTCTACAAGGTGGTGCCCGAGGCCGACGCCAAGCTGCAGAGCAGCACGGTCAACACCTCCATCAGCGCCACCGCGTCGAGCGGCAGCAACCAGATCGTCACGCAGATCTTCCGCCTCAACTACGAGTCGCCGAACAACCTGCTGCCGGTGCTGCGCCCGCTGATTCCGCCGAACAACACCATCAACGTGAACCCGGGCAACAACTCGCTCGTGATCACCGACTACGCCGACAACATGCGCCGGCTGGCGCGCATCATCGCCTCGCTCGACGTACCCAATGCGTCCGACATCGAAGTCATCCAGCTCAAGCACTCGGTCGCCACCGACATGGTGCCGCTGGTGCAGCGCCTGGTCGACGGCGGCAGTGCCGCCGCCCCGGGCGGCGCAGCACCCGGGGCGACCGATGCCTCGTTCCGCACCACGCTGCTGGCCGATCCGCGCAGCAACTCATTGATCCTGCGCGCGGCCAATCCGGCGCGCGTGGCGCTGGTGCGCACGCTGGTCGACAAGCTCGACCGCGCGCCCAGCGAAAGCAGCAACGGCGCGGCCGGCAACATCTACGTGGTCTACCTGAAGAACGCCGATGCGGTGCGGCTGGCAGCCACGCTGCGCGCCGCGATGGCGGCGAACCAGCAGAGCACCACGCCGGGCGCAGCCGGTGGCGCAGGTGCCGTGCCGCAACAGAGCGCGCCGCAGGCCATGCAGGTGAACCTGAGCAACAACCAGGGCGGCGGCTCGGCCGCGGCCAACGCCCCGCTCAACAACGCCAACCAGCCCTCCACCGGCGGCCAGATCCAGGCCGACCCGTCGACCAACTCGCTGATCATCACGGCGCCCGAGCCGCAATACCGCCAGATGCGCGCGGTGATCGACCGGCTCGACGGGCGCCGCGCCCAGGTCATGATCGAGGCGCTCATCGTCGAGGTCAGCGCCAACAAGGCCGCGAACTTCGGCGTGCAGTGGCAGAGCGCGCTGGGCAACAACGCGGTCATCGGCACCAATTCCAGCCTGAACAAGACGAACATCCTGGCGCTGACCCAGGCGCTGGCCACCCGGAATGCCGCCGGCCTGGCGACGTCGATCCAGCCGGGGCTGAACCTGGGCATCGCCGGCAAGATCGGCGGCCAGTACATCCT